>CANQLQ010000001.1 GCA_947624755.1 uncultured Clostridia bacterium
TCCTCTCAGACAGCCTACTCTGGAATTCAGCTACAAGAATGACGAACTGGGGGATCCGTTCATAAACAGCTATTATGCTCTCGGTCTCGGTCTTGCAACTCAGGAAGAGATCGACACTATTTCAAAATATGCCTTTGCGGTAAACAGCTTTATGCTGAAATTCTTCAAGGAACATAATATCGACCTTATCGACTTCAAGATAGAATTCGGAAGATTTCACGGAAAAATTCTCCTTGCGGACGAAATTTCTCCCGATACCTGCCGCTTCTGGGACAGCACCACACACGAAAAGCTTGACAAGGACAGATTCCGCAGGGATATGGGCGGCGTTGAAGAAGCCTATCAGGAAATGATGAAGAGAATCCTCGGCGAATAAATTTAAGGCGAACTGACAGAAAGGAAGCTATGCATAATAACCTGTTTATTTTCGGCTTTGTTCGGTTTTAATAAGATTTATTATGCATATCGTGGCGATTAAAATGGGTGGTTTTTTTGGCGCGGTAAGCAAGCGCGATGTAATTGAAGATGTTTTCTTCGGAACTGACTATCATTCACATCTCGGGACCCGCAGAGGCGGTATGGCCTCATATGATGAAGAAATAGGCCTTCAAAGAGATATACACAATATTCAGAACACACCTTTCAGAACAAAGTTTGAAAAGATTTTTGAAGATATGAAAGGTAAGGCGGCGATCGGCTGCATCAGCGACTATGATCCCCAGCCGCTTCTTATCCGTTCAAGTCTTGGTGCGTATGCGATTTGCGTAATCGGTATTATCAATAATTCAGAAACTCTTATTGACCAATACCTTCATTTCAGCGGAGGTCATTTCGGTGCAATGACAGGCGGTGCAGTCAATTCAACAGAACTTGTTGCCGCTCTCATTAACCAAAAAAGCACCTTCGTTGAAGGCATTATATTTGCACAAAAAGAAATTGAAGGCACAGCCTCTATTTTAATTCTCAAAGATGACGGCGCTATTATTGCCGCAAGAGACAGGCTTGGCAGACTTCCGATAATTGTCGGCAAAGATGAAGACGGCTACTGCGTTTCATTTGAATCTTTTGCGTATGACAAGCTCGGCTATGAAAAAGAAAAAGAACTCGGCCCCGGAGAAATTGTTGAAATCACCGCTGATGAGATGAAGGTTCTTGCAAAGCCGGGCAAAAAGATGAGAATTTGCTCTTTCTTGTGGAGCTATTACGGTTATTCAACTTCAACCTATGAAGGGGTAAATGTTGAAATTATGCGTTACCGCAACGGTAGAATTATGGCTCAAAACGATGCAAAAAACGGACTTCTTGAAGGTATAGACTATGTTGGCGGAGTTCCCGATTCCGGCACGCCGCACGCAATCGGCTATGCAAACGAAAGCGGGATCCCGTTCGCAAGAGCATTCATAAAATATACTCCGACGTGGTCAAGAAGCTTTATGCCGACAAGGCAGAACGAAAGAAATAAAGTTGCAAAAATGAAGCAGATTCCGGTTCACGAGCTTATAAAAGACAAGAATTTGCTTTTTGTTGACGACTCTATAGTAAGAGGCACACAGCTTAAAGAAACCGTTGAGTTCCTTTACGCAAATGGTGCAAAATCCGTTCATATGCGTTCGGCTTGTCCTCCTATTATGTACGGCTGTAAATATCTCAATTTCTCAAGAGCCAACAGCGAAATGGAGCTTATTGCAAGAAGAGTTATGTATGACCTCGAAGGTGAAGACGCAGTGAAATATATTGACGAATATTGCGACCCGTCAACCGAAAGAGGTAAAAAGCTGCGTCAGACAATATGTGAACGGTTCAACTTTGCCTCTCTTGAATTTCAGACTCTTCAGGGCATAATTGAATCTATCGGCATTGATGAAGACTGCCTTTGCACATATTGCTGGAACGGAAAAGAGTAATCTATAAAAACATACACAGTGCAAAAACATTGAAGGTTTATAAGATAAATCTGTTGTCAAGCTTTGCACGGTGTAATATTAAAATGATATGCATTTTAAAAATATAATGAAAGGAAGCTTCCGAGGAAAGCTGAATTACCTTTGAAGCAACACTGTAAAATGACAAAGTCAAAATCAGACAGCTATGCAGCAGCCGGTGTAGACATTACTGCCGGTTACAAAGCGGTTGAGCTTATGAAAGCTCACATTGCAAGAACAATGACAAGCGGCGTATGTTCGGATATCGGTGGCTTTGGCGGCCTTTTTGAACTTGATATGACAGGAATTTCAAAGCCTGTTCTTGTAAGCGGAACCGACGGCGTCGGCACAAAGCTCAAGCTTGCCTTTATTATGGACAAGCACGATACAGTCGGTATTGACTGCGTTGCGATGTGCGTGAACGACATTATCTGCTGCGGAGCAAAGCCTCTTTTTTTCCTTGACTATATTGCCTGCGGAAAAAATGTTCCCGAAAGAATCGCCGAAATAGTTTCAGGCGTTGCAGAAGGCTGCGTTCAGTCGGGCGCGGCTCTTATCGGCGGTGAAACAGCAGAAATGCCGGGCTTTTATCCCATAGATGAATATGACCTTGCAGGTTTTTCTGTCGGTGTTGTTGACAAAGCAAAAATTGTTGACAACAAAGAAATGAAGCCGGGCGATGTTATTATTGCACTTGCTTCAAGCGGCGTTCATTCAAACGGATTTTCACTTGTAAGAAAAGTTTTTGACGTTGAAAACGCAGACATTAAAACTCCGCTCGAAGAGCTTGGAGGCAAAAGTATTGGCGAAACCCTTCTCACCCCGACAAAGATTTATGTAAAACCGATGCTCGCTCTCTTTGAAGCGGTAAAGGTAAAGGGAGTATCTCACATCACGGGCGGCGGATTCTATGAAAATATCCCGAGAAGTATTCCGAACGGTCTCGGTGCAAAAATCGAAAAGAGCGCGGTTAAGGTTCTTCCGATTTTTGACCTTATTGCAAAAAAAGGCAATATTCCCGAAAGAGATATGTTCAATACCTTTAATATGGGTGTCGGTATGAGCGTTGTTGTTTCAAAGGCGGACGCAGAAAAGGCGATTGAAGTTCTCAAAGCAAACGGTGAGGACGCATATATTATCGGCGAAATTGTTGAATCAGACGAAAGAATTGTAATTTATTGAGGTAATTACAATGAATAATAAAACTAAAATTGCCGTCCTTGTTTCGGGCGGCGGAACAAACCTACAGGCAATTCTTGACGCTTGTGACAGCGGAATAATAACTCACGGTGAAGTTAAGTGCGTAATTTCAAGCAAGGCAGGAGCTTATGCGCTTGAAAGGGCAAAAAACCACGGAATAAAAGGATATGTTGTTTCAAAAAAAGAACTCGGCGGTCAAGAAGCGTTTGAAAAGAAAATAACAGACATTCTTCGGGAACATGAAATTGAACTTATTGTTCTTGCAGGTTTTATGTCAATACTTTCTGAAAATTTCACAAAAAAATATGAAGAAAGAATACTCAATGTTCACCCGTCGCTTATTCCGTCATTTTGCGGAAAAGGCTATTACGGACTTCGTGTTCACGAAGCGGCTCTTTCCTATGGCGTAAAAGTAACGGGAGCAACGGTACATTTTGTAAACGAAATACCCGACGGGGGAAGAATTATTCTTCAAAAGGCTGTTTATATCCAAGACGGCGACACACCCGAAGTTCTTCAAAAAAGGGTTATGGAGCAGGCGGAATGGAAAATTTTACCGCAGGCTGTGGAAATTGTCTCAAAAGAAATTTGCAAAAACAAATAAATGAAAGGGAACGAAACGGACACACTTTAGGCAATTGCTTTGAATAGTTGTGTCCTTTTCGCATAAATTGCTATGAAAATTATGGTAGTAGGTGGCGGCGGCCGCGAACACGCAATCATTAAAAAGCTCAGGGAAAATCGGGAAATTGAAGAAATTTATGCCCTGCCCGGCAACGGCGGAATGAAAGACGACGCAGTCCTTGTCGATATCGGCGCAAAGGACATTGACGGCATTGTAAATTTTGCAAAAGAAAATAAGATTGATTTTGCCGTTGTTGCTCCCGACGACCCCTTGGTTCTCGGCTGTGTTGACGCTCTTAATGAAATCGGTATTCCCTGTTTCGGACCGAAAGCAAACGCAGCGATTATTGAAGGCAGCAAGGTTTTTTCAAAGAATCTTATGAAAAAATACGGTATTCCGACAGCCCGGTATGAGGTTTTTGATGATATGGAAAAAGCTCTTTCCTATCTTGAAACCGCTCCTGTTCCGACCGTAGTCAAGGCTGACGGTCTTGCACTGGGCAAGGGCGTTATAATCGCGGCGACAAGAGATGAAGCCAAAGCTGCGGTTCGCTCAATGATGGAAAACAAAATTTTTGGTGAAAGCGGCAGCAGAGTTGTTATTGAAGAATTTCTTGAAGGGCCGGAAGTTTCTGTCCTTTCTTTCACCGACGGAAATGTGCTTGTTCCTATGGTTTCCTCAATGGATCATAAACGTGCTTTTGACAATGACGAAGGGCTTAATACCGGCGGCATGGGAACAGTTGCTCCGAACCCATATTATACAAAAGAAGTCTCCGATGAATGTATGGAAAAAATATTTATTCCGACAATCGAGGCTATGAAAAAAGAGGGCAGAGAGTTTCGCGGCTGTCTTTATTTCGGACTTATGATAACCAGGGACGGACCGAAAGTCATTGAATATAACTGCCGTTTCGGCGACCCTGAAACACAGGTTGTTCTTCCCCTTCTTGAAAGTGATCTTTTCACGATTATGAAGGCTGTTTCCGAGGGTAGACTCAACGAAACCGAGGTTAAATTCAGTAATAAAGCGGCTTGCTGCGTTATTGTCGCTTCAAAGGGATATCCCGTAAAATATGAAAGCGGATTTGAAATTGAACTTCCCGAAACAGATGAAAACAGCGACATCTTTGTTGCGGGCGCAAAAATAAAAGACGGAAAAACAGTAAGCGCAGGCGGCAGAGTCCTCGGAGTGACCGCAACGGCGAAAGACCTCAAAACAGCAATAAATGACGCATACAAACTTACGGAAAAAGTAAAATTTGAAAACGGATTTTACAGAAAAGATATAGGCAAAAAAGCGCTCAAAGCGTTGGAGGGATAAAGAGTATGGTATACAGAGTATTTGTTGAAAAGAAAAAGGAACTCGCTAACGAGGCAAAAGTTCTTTTAGGCGACGTGAAAAGCTTCCTCGGAATTGATGCTCTCAAAGACGTAAGAATCATAAACCGTTATGATGTTGAAAACATTGAAAAAGATCTTTTTGATTACTGCAAAGAAACTGTATTTTCCGAGCCTCAGCTTGATATAGTAACCGACGAAATTGAAACGCAGGGTGCGTCGGCCTTTGTTGTTGAATATCTTCCCGGCCAGTTCGACCAGCGCGCGGATTCGGCCGCACAATGTATCCAGATTATATCACAGAAGGATCGCCCTACAGTAAGATCGGGTAAGGTTTACCTTCTTTACGGGGAGCTTACAGAAGCTGAAATTGCAAAAATTAAAAAGTATGTAATTAACCCCGTTGAGGCCTGTGAAGTTTCAATGCAAAAATATGATACTCTCAAAAGCGAAATGGAAATTCCGACAGAGGTTGAGGTACTTGACGGTTTCCTTGAACTTGATGATAACGGTCTTGCCGACTTTGTTTCAAAATATGCTCTTGCCATGGATAAAGACGATATTAAGTTCTGCCGGGACTATTTTAAAACTGAGGGTCGTGACCCGACAATTACTGAAATTCGTATGATAGACACATATTGGTCGGACCATTGCCGTCATACTACCTTCCTTACAACAATTGATAACGTGACCTTTGAAGACGAGCTTCTTGAAAAGACTTATGAAGATTATGTAAATACCCGCAAGTCGCTCGGAAGAACAAAGCCGCAGAACCTTATGGATATTGCAACGCTTGCCGTAAAATATCTCAAAAAAGAAGGCAAGCTTGAAAAACTTGACGAATCGGAAGAAATCAATGCGTGTACCGTTAAAATCAACGTAGAGGTTGACGGCGTAAGCGAACCGTGGCTTCTTCTTTTCAAAAACGAAACCCATAATCATCCAACCGAAATTGAACCGTTCGGCGGAGCTGCAACCTGCATTGGCGGTGCAATTCGCGACCCGCTTTCGGGACGCAGCTATGTTTACGGCGCAATGCGTGTGACGGGTGCTGCAAATCCGTTAAAGAGCCTTGATGAAACTCTTAAAGGCAAGCTTCCTCAAAGAAAAATCGTCACAACTGCCGCCGCAGGTTACTCATCATACGGTAACCAAATCGGTCTTGCAACAGGTCAGGTCGATGAAATCTTCCACGATGGATATGCTGCAAAAAGAATGGAAATCGGTGCGGTTATTGCCGCGGCTCCCGCTGAAAATGTTCGCCGTGAACGTCCAGAGGACGGAGACGTTGTAATTCTTCTCGGCGGAAGAACAGGCCGTGACGGCTGCGGCGGCGCAACAGGTTCTTCAAAATCGCACAATCTTCAGTCGCTTGAAAGCTGCGGTGCGGAAGTCCAAAAGGGTAATGCTCCCGAAGAAAGAAAGCTTCAGCGTCTTTTCAGAAACGGTGAAGCAACTCGTATGATCAAACGCTGTAATGACTTCGGCGCAGGCGGCGTTTCGGTCGCTATCGGTGAACTTGCCGACGGTCTTGAAATTGACTTAAACGCAGTACCTAAGAAATATGAAGGTCTTGACGGTACAGAGCTTGCAATTTCCGAATCACAGGAAAGAATGGCAGTTGTTGTTGAAAAAGAAAATGTTGACGCTTTTCTTGCTTTGGCAAACAGCGAAAACCTTGAAGCTACTGTTGTTGCCGTTGTGAAGGCTGAACCTCGTCTTGTAATGAACTGGAACGGCAAAAAGATAGTTGACATTTCAAGAAAGTTCCTTAACTCAAACGGTGCGGAAAAACATATTGATATTACTGTTGCCGCTCCCAAGTGTTATAAGAAAGACACAGACGGTGGTTTTGCAGAAAAATATGCCGAGCTTGCGGGCGATCTCAATGTCTGCTCAAAGCGCGGACTTTCCGAACGCTTTGACTCAACAATCGGCGCAGGTACGGTTCTTATGCCGTTCGGCGGTAAGAATCAGCTTACGCCAAGCCAGGCAATGGTTCAGAAAATTTCTACGGAAAAGAAGCATACCGATGACTGCTCATACATGGCATGGGGTTATAATCCGTTTATTACCGAAAAATCTCCGTACCACGGCGCATACCTTGCAGTTGTTGAATCTGTTTCAAAAATTATTGCAAGCGGTGCAAAATTTGAAGATGTATATCTTACTTTCCAGGAATATTTTGAACGTCCGGGCAAAGACGGAAAACGCTGGGGCAAACCTCTTGCGGCTCTTTTAGGTGCGTTTGAAGCTCAAAAAGAGCTTGGTATCGGCGCAATCGGAGGCAAGGACTCAATGAGCGGTACATTTGAAAAGCTTGATGTTCCGCCGACACTTGTTTCGTTTGCGGTCACAACAGGCAAGGCCGATGAAGTAGTTTCACCCGAGTTTAAGGGCGCAAACCATAAAGTTGTAATGCTTTCACCTAAATATAACGAAAATCATCTTCCCGACACAAACAGCCTTATCGAAACCTTTAATAAAGTAACGGCTCTTATGCGGGGCGGAAAGGTTTATGCGGCTTTTACACCGACATATGGCGGCGCTGCGGAAGCAATTATGAAAATGGCATTCGGTAACGGCATTGGCTTTAAGTTTAATGACCCGCTTACAAACGATGATATTTTCGGCTATAATTACGGTTCATTTATTCTTGAAGTCAGTGACGAGGTTGACTGCGGCAAGCTTCTCGGCACAACAACCGAAGAGCAGATAATTTCTTACAAAGGTGAAGTTCTTGAAATAAAAAAGCTTCTTTCAATTTACGAAAACAAGCTTGAAAGCGTATATTCGTGCAACATTGAACAAAATCCGGGCAAAATTGAAAACTTTAATTTTGAAGCAAAAACAAGAACTGCGCCGGCAATCAAGAGCGCAAAACCGAAAGTTCTTATTCCGGTATTCCCCGGCACGAACTGCGAATATGACAGCGCAAAAGCTGTTGAAAGGGCAGGCGGCGAGGCGGAAATTATTGTTATAAATAACCTTACTTCAAGCGGTATTGCTCACTCAACCGATTATTTTGCAAGGAGCGTTAAAAATGCGCAGATGATATTCATTCCGGGTGGTTTCTCCGGCGGTGACGAGCCTGACGGTTCGGGCAAGTTTATCACAGCATTTTTCAGAAATGCCGCCGTAAAAGAAGAAGTAACAAAGCTTCTTGAAGAGCGTGACGGTCTTATGTGCGGTATCTGTAACGGTTTTCAGGCTCTTATCAAGCTCGGACTTGTACCTTACGGAAAAATTATTGACACCGATGAAAACTGCCCGACACTTACTTTCAACACAATCGGCAGACACCAGTCAAAAATAGTACGCACAAGAATTGCTTCAAACAAATCTCCTTGGCTTGCTTCTGCCGAAGTCGGAGAGGTATATAATGTGCCTATTTCACACGGTGAGGGTCGTTTCCTTGCAAGCGAAGAACTTATAAGAAAGCTTGCTCAAAACGGACAAATAGCAACTCAGTATGCCGACCTTGACGGTAACGCTACGGGTGATATCCGCTTCAATCCGAACAATTCTGCTTTTGCGATTGAAGGTATAACTTCGCCTGACGGCAGAGTTTTTGGTAAAATGGGACACAGCGAACGTATTGACACAGGCCTTTACAAAAATGTTGAAGGCAATTATGACATTGGTATGTTCAGAAACGCAGTTAAATATTTTGAATAATAAAAATGGGGCTGCCGCAAATCGACAAAACGATGAGCGACAGCCCCAAAAGCGATTCCTTAAGCCTTAAGCGTAATTTAATCAGAGCTTCCCTTAAAATATCATTTTTCCTTTTACCATAACGTGCTTCAAATTCAGCTTATCATCAATAAAAATCAAATCAGCGTTTTTGCCTTTTTCAATGCTTGCACAAACGTCATACACACCTATAGCTTTTGCAGGATTTACCGTGCAGGCCTTGAGCGCACTTTTAAAGGGAATACCGAACGAAATAAGATTTTTAAATTCGTCAAAAAGATTCGTTGTACTTCCTGCAATTGTGCCGTCAGCAAGGTGAGCCCTGCCGTTTTTTACATAAACTTTTTGACCGCCGAGCATATACTCTCCGTCCTCGCAGTCGGTACTGCTAAGTGAATCACTTATTGCAACGCATCTGTCGTCGCCCAAAATTTTAAATGCAAGGCGGACCGCAGCCGGTGAAAGATGAAAACCGTCGCAAATAATTTCACAATTTACACTATCGTTTTCAAAAACAGCGCCCACAACACCCGGCGCACGGTGGGTGAACGGCGTCATGGCATTGAAAAGGTGGGTGACGTGAGAAAATCCGTTTTCAAAGGATTTTTTTGTTTCTTGATAGCTTGCGTTTGTGTGAGCGACAGAGCAAACGCAAATTTTTGAAATTTCATCAGCAAAGTCAAGCGCATTTTCGGTTTCGGGCGCAAGGTCAACAAGCGATATTTTTGAAATGCCGTTTAGCTTATAAAATTCGTCGGTATCGGCTTTCCTTATATAATCTTTATTTTGCGCACCGCATTTTTCCAAAGAAATATACGGTCCTTCCATATTTATGCCGTGGATATATGCGCCGCATTCACTGCCTTTATAGTTTTCGATTGCCCCGAATATTTCTTTAAGTTCATCATAAGATAAAGTCATAGTCGTCGGACAGAATGAAGTAACACCGTGCTTTGCATAGTGACCGGACAGAATATCAAGCGAAGCCTTGCTTTTGTCGCAGGCATCCGCACCGCCTATACCGTGAGTGTGAATGTCAATGAAGCCGGGCAGAGCTGTAAGATCGTTCATATCGGTTGCTTCTGAATTAACATCCCCAAAACCTGTGATTTTTCCGTTTTCAATTGTGATTGAACTTCTTTCAGGTTCAAGATTTTTGTTGTAAAAAGTAAGATTTGAAAGTATCATAAAACATTATTTCCTTGTATTTAGAAAAAATTACAAATTTTTTTAAAAAAAGCTTGACTTTTATTAAGTTATAGGATAATATAATAAAGCTGTTTGAAACGATTCATTAGCTCAGTCGGCAGAGCACTTGACTTTTAATCAAGGTGTCCGGGGTTCGAATCCCCGATGGATCACCACGGCGTAGGCTCGAATCTCTTTATTTACGGGGGATTTGAGCTTTTTCCTTTGCCTTTTTTGATGTTTCGTTTTATTGCAATTATAGCATTTTCATCAACTGTTGACATAAAATCATGCGATTTTCAGAAGTTCAACCGTATTACGCAGGCTTTCAATATCTGCATTAGTATATACATCATCTTTAACATTGCCTGAGGTGTGACCAAGCAAGCGTTTACGGTAAAAATCATCGGCGCCGTTTAATAAGCAAAATGAGGGCTGAAATTATTATAATCACAATTTGTTTAATTTTTTTGTTTCCCTTTTCTTTTGATTTTATATTTCAGCCGCCTTCGGGCGGATCTTTTTTATAACATTATATTTATCTTACCAAACTGAAGAACGCAACGGCCTTTCCGATGATATAAATATTTTCAGTTTCTTCATTTGTGTAAATCATATCATCATAGATGGGATTTGAAGCACGCAAAACAACTTTATTAGGGTATTTATATACCTTTTTTAAAGTAACCTCGTCCTTAATCAAGACTGCGGCTATTTCACCGTTTTCTACATCGGGTTGTTTTCTGATATATACAATATCGCCGTCATATATTCTTGAATTAATCATGCTGTCACCTTTACAGCGAAGTGCAAAGTCAGCCGGAATAGCTGCATCTACTTTTAAATAGTCCTCAATGTTTTCTTCTGCAAGGATTGGTGTTCCGCAAGCAATTGTGCCGATAAGAGGAACAAGCTTTGTTTTTGGCAGTGGGATTATGTTTTTAATGTTTATATCTGTTGCAGGGTCTCGAACCGATGTTACCGATAAAACATAATCAACAGTAGTATTATAAAAATCCGCAATTTTAATAAGGACTTCGCTATTAGGTTCTCTATCCCCTCTTTCATAGCTAACATAGGTTGTATATGGCAAATTTAACGCTTTTGCAACTTGTTTCATATTATAGCCTTTTTCAAGTCTTAGCTTCTTAATATTATCCATTTGTTAAGTCCCCTTTTATGAGAACAATAATACACTAAATGAGTACTTATGTCAACAATTTAATAACAATAATACACTATTTGTAAACTTTGGACAAAAAATTGTTTCACAATTAGTGTATTTTTTGCTCTAAAAGGATTGACTGCTACACATTTTGAGTATATAATTTTCAAAAAAGTTACGCGGAACGAGTAACTAAAAGGAGGTACATCAATGTTTTCAAATATTGACGCTGCCGTCGGGAAGTTTAACTTGTATTAATCAGTGCTTCCTTAATAATTCATTTGTTAAATCGAATGCGGGTGTGAATAATAATGACAGCGTAGCGAGTGAAGATGCTACATAAAAATAATATAACATTGAAGTTGCGAACGAATTTGACGTACCTTAAAAATTTAAGATGAACATACTTTGTGATACTAATTTTTTACTAATTTGCATCATTTTAGCACATTTCACGCATCATTATATACTGAAAATGCCTAAAAATATCGGAGTTTTCAGGTGTTGAAAGACGTACTAAGTTATGATACAATAATAAAAACTTTGCAAAAAGGAAGATGAACAAAGTGAAAATTGCGGGAATAGTCTGCGAATATAATCCGATGCATAACGGTCACATTTATCATATTGAAAAAACAAAAGAGGCGGGAGCAACTCATATTGTCTGTGTAATGAGCGGAAACTTTGTTCAGCGCGGTGAATGTGCATTTCTTGACAAATGGACAAGAGCGGATATTGCCCTTAATTGTGCGGCTGACCTTGTTGTTGACCTTCCGACCCCGTGGGCATGTGACAGCGCGCAAAATTTCGCTTTCGGTGCTGTCAGTATTCTTGACTCAATCGGAATTGATATGCTCTCTTTCGGCAGTGAAGTTGATGACGTAGAAAAACTCGGAAAATGCGCTTTGGCGGGCGATGATGAAAAAGTCGTTTCATCTTTAAAAAAAGGCCTGCAAAGCGGCAAAAGCTATCCTCTTTCACTTTATAATGCGGTGCTTGAAATTTACGGAAAAGAAACGGCCGAAGTTATTTCGTCACCTAACAGTACCCTTGCTCTCGAATATATAAAAGCGCTTGAAAAGCTTTCATCAAAAGCTGAGATTCTTCCGGTTAAAAGACTTATGTCGGAGCATGACAGTCTTTTATCAAATGACAGTTTTACAAGCGCCGCCGCAATAAGAAGCTTAAAAGATATTGAAGAAGCAAAGCGTTTTATGCCTGAATATGCGTTTGAAAAAATGATTGAACAAATAAAAAAAGGTTTTTCGCCTTGTACTTTTGAAAACGGCGAAAGGGCAGTGCTGTCAAAACTGAGAAGTCTTTCCAAAGCTGAAATGGCTTTATATGTAAACGATGAGCGCGGACTTTCCGACCGTATATATGAAAGCGTAAAAACAGCAAATTCTTTAAATGAACTGTTTGAAAAAGTCAAAACCAAAAATGTAACTATGGCAAAGGTCAGGCGAAGCATTTTGCGTATTTATCTTGGAATTACTCCGGATATTTCACTAAAAAGACCGCCGTACATAAAAGTGCTTGCTTCAAATGAAAGAGGTTTTGAAATTTTGAGAAAAATTCGCGGTGAAGTGCCCGTAATAACCAAACATTCCGATATATCAAAGCTTTCCGATTTTGGAAAAACCGTTTATGATATACAATGCAGAACAACTGACCTTTTCGGAATTTTTTCAAAGAAAATCAGAACCTGCTGTCTTGAACAAACAAGTCCTGTTATTTTAGGTAAAATCTATCCTTAAATTAATCAGAGCTTCCTTAAAAAGCAAAGGAAGTACCGACGAATCAATCGGCGCTTCCTTTAATTTATATTCATAACAGCTCGCCTAAGCAAAAATCATCATCGCCGACGCCGATAATTTTAACGTCTCTTGTTTCTGCGCAAAGCTCTTGCAAAGATTTTACTTTAACCGGAGTGTAGTTTGCCGTGTGTCCGCAGATAAAGCCGGCAGAGGTCTTGCCTTCAAAAAGAACGCTTACTGTTTTGCCGATTTGAGAATTAAAAAACTGATTTCTGATTTTTTCTGTTTCACGAAGCATTATATGACAGCGTTCATCTTTAACTTTTTTGGGAAGATGACCGCTCATTTTTTCCGCCTTTGTTCCTGTTCTTACCGAATACGGAAAAACGTGAACCTTTTCAAAACCGATTTCTTTTACGAATCTGAGACTTTCCTCAAAATCCTCTTCGCTTTCACCTGCAAAGCCGACCATAACGTCGGTAGTGAGAGTACAGTCCTTGAAGCTTGAACGAAGCTTGTCGCAAATAGCCTTGTATTCTTCTGCCGTGTAATGTCTGTTCATAGCTTTGAGCGTATTGTCACAGCCGCTTTGAAGAGAAATATGAAACTGAGGGCAAAGCTTCGGAAGGTCTGCAAGCTTTTCTATAACTTCATTGGTCAGGCAGTCGGGTTCGAGAGAACCAAGCCGCACCCTTTTAATGCCCTTTGTATCGCAGGCAAGTTTTACGGCATCGGGAAATTGAGCGTCAATATCCCGGCCGTATGAAGAAAGGTTAATTCCGACAAGAACGACTTCGCTGTAACCGTTTTTTGCAACCTGTTCAAGCTCCTTTTTCAGGTCGTCAAGGGGTTTTGAGCGTACTCTTCCGCGAGAAGTGGGAATAATACAGTAGGAACAGAATCTGTTGCAGCCGTCTTGAATTTTGATATAAGCGCGCGTCCTTTCATCAAAAGAAGTAATCGGCGGACCCGAAAAGTCATCGCCTTTTTTGTGAAGAGAGATGTCAACAACTCTTTTGCCGAATTTCGCATAAGTGTCAAGCATATCAAGAATTTTGACGTTGCTTTTATTTCCTGTCACAATATCGGCTTCTATAAGATTTTTTGCGCTGTCGGGATAAGCTTGCGGCATACAACCGGTAAGAACCACAATAGAATCGGGGTTGGCTCTTTTGAAATGTCTGACTGCCTGACGTGTTTTTTGGTCGGCTGAAGCGGTGACCGTACAGGAATTTACAATATATATATCGGCTTTTTCTTTGTTTTGGACAATTTCATAACCGTTTTTTCTCAACAGCTCGCTCAGAGCCTGGCTTTCATATTGATTTACCTTGCAGCCGAGAGTGTAAAAGGCAACTTTCATCATGCACCTCATTTTTTTAAAGAATCTCTTATTAAATCTAATGCTAAGGCGGGCATCGGCGGACATCGTCCGCAGGAATTACGCGGCAGGCATCGCCTGCATGAATTACGTGTGTTGGATTGATGTAAGCCTTTACCACTTGCCCCACGGCACAGCTTGGTGCTGAACCTATTTTCGTAATTTTTTAATTAGGCAATTTTGCCTCCCTTGAAAGGGGAGGTGTCACACGCAGTGTGACGGAGGGGTGGCAGGCATCGCCTGCACGAGTTACGCGGGCACGCATGGCGTGCGGCAATTACGCGGCGGACATCGTCCGCACGAGTTACGCGGGATAGAAATATATAAAATTATAATTTTACATCGCGAAAACACTTTGTCTCTAATTTGGAAGTATATTTTTATGTTCCAAAAATATAAGTCAATACTTTGTGTATTGCCGAGTATTTTGGCAAAGTATTTCGGAAAATTTGCAAGTAAGGCTGCTTTTATTAATCAGTGATTCCTTAATAGTAGGGTTTAATTATAGAACAAAAAAGTTCTTTGTTCAATATATTGTCTTAATTTTGTTTTTCCTGCATAAATATTTTTTGAGGTGATTGCTTTGAAAAAGAGCATAGTTTTTATTATCAGTTTAGTTATGATTTTCGTTTATCTTCCCTTTGGCGCTTTATCGGCAAATGAAGATGCCGCAATCAAGGTTGACGCAAAGGCATGTGTTCTTATGGATGTCTCAAGCGGAGAAGTGCTGTTTTCAAAAAATGAACACGAAAAACTGTTTCCTGCGTCAGTTACAAAAATTATGCCGATACTGCTTGTAATGGAGGCTCTTGACAGCGGAAAAATTACACTTGAAGACAAAGTCACAACAAGTCCCGCTGCAGCTTCAAAAGGCGGCTCTCAGATTTGGCTTAAAGAGGGGGAACAAATGACGGTCGATGAACTGCTTAGAGCTGCCGTTATCGCAAGCGCAAACGATGCCTGCACCGCACTTGGAGAATTTATTGCCGGAAGTGAAGAAGGCATCGTAAAAATGATGAACGACAAAGCTAAGCAGCTTGGTATGAACGACACAAATTTTGTCAACTGTACCGGTCTTGATGACGACACGGATGATCATCTTACAAGCGCTTATGATATTGCCCTTATGTCAAAAGAGCTTCTCGGTCACGAAAGAATAACCAACTATTCAACCGTATGGATGGATAGTCTTCGCGGCGGTCAAACCGAACTCGTCAACACTAACAAGCTTGTGCGCTTTTATAAAGGCACAACAGGACTTAAAACCGGAACTACATCAAAAGCCGGCCATTGTGTTTCGGCAAGCGCAATGCGTAACGATCTTCACCTTGTTGCCGTTGTCCTCGGAAGCTCAAGCGGAACAAACCGTTTTGAATCCGCAAAGGCAATGCTTAACTGGGGATTTGCGAATTATGAATCTGTAACTCCGTCGCTTGATATGAATCTTATTACGGACGTAAATATAATAAAAGGCATATCGGATAAAATTACGCCGCAGATTGAAAAAATAAATCCTATCACCCTTAAAAGCGGCACAAAGGGAAAAATTGAAACGTCAGTAGAGCTTTCAACAGACGTCGAGGCGCCTGTCGAAAAGGGTCAGACACTCGGAAAAGTTGTTTTCACAGTAGACGGTGAAACTATCGGGGAGTACAAAATTTATGCACCCGAAGAAGTGAGAAGGTTAAAAATTTCAGACGTATTTAAAAGAATGCTTTCCTCGCTTACGCTTAAATGCAGTTGAAAATACAGTAATTTTTTGCAAATTTGATTGACAAAAATGTTTAATTGTATTAAAATCACTAATAATATGTCTGTTACCGATCATCAATTAAAATCGGGTATTCGCAGGTATTTTTCATTTCATGCTTCGTCAGCCGGCTTGTAAATACGAAAGTATTCCCTGCACCGCCTTTCTTGCCCGACAAGAAAAATCCTCACCGCACGGCTTCTGCTTTTAATTGATGATTTGTATAAAAAGTATAGGATAAAAATATGAAAAGTGTTAGAAAGGAAATGGCACAGATTTGAAATACTGTTTTTGTTAAATTTTTTACTTTATATTAATCTTCAATTAAAATTCTGTATTAGCGCCGGTATTTTATAATGATGATTAGTATTTAATGTGTCATTATGGTGATTGTTATGTCAACGAAATTAATTGATAAATATGTCCGTGATTTTGTCAATTGTGATGAAATTAAATCATATCAGGAAAAAATTGAAAAAGCCCATAAAGCGCTTCACGAAAAAACGGGTGCAGGCAGTGATTTTACAGGCTGGGTGAATTTGCCGGTTGATTACGATAAAGACGAATTTGCGAGAATCAAAATCGCAGCGGAAAAAATAAAAAAGAACAGCGATATACTTATTGTAATAGGTATCGGGGGTTCATATCTCGGCGCAAGAGCCGTTATTGAATTTATCAAGTCTCAAAATTACAATGATCTTCGCAAGGATACGCCGGCCATTTATTTTGCCGGCAATACAATAAGCTCATCTTCACTTTCGGAGCTTGTTGAAATCTGTGACGGCAAAGACTTCAGCGTTAACGTAATTTCAAAGTCAGGCACAACAACCGAGCCTGCGATTGCTTTTCGTGTTTTCCGTGAACTTCTTATCAAAAAATACGGTAAAGAAGCAGCAAAAGACAGGATATTCGTTACAACCGACAAAGCGAGAGGAACACTAAAGGCTTTTGCCGACAGAGAGGGCTATGAAACTTTTGTTGTTCCCGACGAAGTAGGCGGCAGATATTCTGTACTTACCGCCGTAGGTCTTCTTCCGATTGCGGCGGCAGATATTGATATTGACGCTCTTATGAAAGGCGCGGCAAAGGCAAGGGAAGCTCTTATGCCGACTTCAATTGAAGAAAACGACTGCTACAAATATGCTGCAATTCGCAACGCCCTTTATAATAAAGGCAAATGCACCGAAATGTATGTAAGCTATGAACCCTGCTTTACAATGATGAATGAATGGATAAAACAGCTTTTCGGTGAAAGCGAAGGCAAAGAAGGCAAGGGCCTTTTCCCGGCTTCGGCAATTTTCTCAACCGACCTTCATTCTCTCGGTCAGTATATTCAGCAAGGCGAAAGAATACTTTTTGAAACCGTTATAACTTTTGACGAGCCGAAAAAGGAATTTATAATTGAAGAAGACAGCGAAAATGTTGACGGTCTTAACTTCCTTGCAGGTAAATCAATGTCATTTGTTAACCGCAAAGCTTTTGAAGGCACTATTCTTGCCCATAATGACGGCGGTGTACCGAATCTTGTTCTTTCTCTTGAAAAGATGGACGAAGAAAATATCGGTTATCTTATATATTTTCTTGAAAAGGCCTGTGCAATTTCAGGTTATGTTCTCGGAGTAAATCCGTTCGACCAGCCGGGTGTTGAAAGCTATAAGAAAAATATGTTTGCGCTCCTTGGTAAACCGGGTTATGAAAAAGAGAAAGAAGCACTTGAACTTCGTCTCGGTTTGTGATAAAATATAAATGTGAATACCAAAATTTGCAAAATTTTGTGGATTTTGGTGATTTACATAAAATAATAGATGCGAGAAATTTTAATTACAAGGAGGAAATATACATGATTTCTCTTATTTTAGGACACAAAGGCACAGGCAAAACAAAACAGCTTATCGCTCATGTAAATGAAGCTATAGAACAGAGCAAAGGCAATGTTGTTTGTGTTGAAGAAAGAACGAAGCTTACTTATGACGTAGACCACCGTGCAAGACTTGTTGCTGCCGATGACTATAAGGTCAAAGGTTATGATGCTTTCTATGGTTTTCTTTCGGGCATTTGTGCAGGCGACCACGATATTACTGATATTCTTGTTGACGCAACACTTAAAATCGGCGGCAGAGATTACAACAAGCTTGCCGAGTTTCTCGATGCCGTTTATAATCTCAGCGAAGATTTGGAAAAGAACTTTGTTTTCACGGTTTCTGCCGATAAGGAAGAAATTCCGGAATCGGTTTTCAACTTCTGCAAAGTTATTTAAGAAACAATTTATTTCGGCGGCAGTTTTCCTGCCGCTTTTTGTGTTTTAAAAAGAAAAAGCATACTAAGGAAGCGCTGATTAATACAAGCTGCCCTGCTTGACGGTAAATTATTCTGTAATACTTTGTCAAAATGCTCGGCAATACACAAAGTATTTACTTATATTTTTGGAATAAAAAATTCCAAATTAGGTACAAAGTGTTTTCGCGGTGTAAAATTATAATTTTATATAATTTCTATCCTGCGTAATTCATACAGGCGATGCCTGCCGCCAATTAGGACACCCTGAGTTAATCGGCTATTCATTAATAATTACGGTGAAATAAATGGATTTTGAATTTGAAAAAGCAGCAATGAAAAAAGGCTATAATGTTATCTGCGGAATTGATGAAGCGGGAAGAGGTCCTCTTTGCGGGCCGGTTTGTGCGGCGGCGGTCATTTTGCCTGTTGATTGCGAAATTGAAGGAATTAATGATTCAAAAAAACTCAGCGAAAAAAAGCGTGAATCTCTTTTTGATATAATAATATCCAAGGCAGTTGCATATTCTGTTTCAATGGTGGATGCAAAAACCATTGACGAAATAAACATTCTTCAGGCAACTTTCCTTGCAATGCGAAACGCTGTAAACGGACTTTGCGTAAAGCCGGACTATGCTCTTATTGACGGAAATCAGAAACCCGGGCTTGATATTTTTCAGGAAACCGTTGTAAAAGGGGACGCAAAGTCCGTTTCAATTGCGGCGGCTTCAATTCTCGCAAAAGTTACAAGGGACAGATATATGTATGAACTGGATAAAAAATATCCCGAATACCGGTTTGCAAAACACAAAGGCTACGGAACGAAGCTTCACTATGAAATGATTTATGAAAACGGAATATGCCAAGAGCACCGAAGAACGTTTTTAAAAAAGATATTGGGTACAAATGAAAAATAAAAAAGACAGCGGAAAAGAAGGCGAAATATTCTGCGCTTCGTATTTTGAAAGGCTCGGATATAAAATTATTGATTGCAATTACCATTGCCGTTTCGGTGAAATTGATGTGATTGCAGAAAATGAAAAATCAATTGTTTTTGCAGAAGTTAAAACGAGAAGCGAAGGCTGTATAGCCGAAGCGAGAGAGGCCGTTACATTCGCCAAGCAAAAGAAAATTATGCTTACAGCGCTTGATTTTATCTCCAAAAATAATACCGGAAAGCAAATAAGATTTGATGTTTTTGAGGTTCTTGTCAACAAAAGCGGAAGAATTTATAAATTCAGAAATATTGAAAATGCGTTTAATTTTGATGATAGTCTTATTTATTGACGGAGAATATATGAATTATTTTGATCTTCATTGTGATACGATAAGTAAAGCTTATGAAGAAGGGCTTTCGCTTGAAAGTTCAAAATTAGAGGTAAATCTGAAAAACATTACGATGTTTGAAAAATATAACCAATGCTTTGCTCTTTTTATAAATGACAAATTCAAGAGCTTTGAAGCGGAAAGAAGGGCTGAGGAGCTTTACGGCTTTTATTTAAGCCGAAAGTCGGACTTTGAAAAGCAAAAAAATCTCAAACCGATTTTGACGATTGAAAACTGTGAGTGTTTCAATGAAAGGCTTGAAAATATTGAACTTTGGGAATCGAGAAAAACCGCAATGGCAACACTTACATGGAACGGTGAAAACAGTCTGGGCTTCGGTTCGGGTGTCAGAAGCGGCGGACTCAAACCGTTCGGATTTAAAGCCCTCGGTGAAATGGAAGAGCGGGGAATAGTTGTTGATGTTTCTCATCTAAACGAAGACGGCTTTCGAGATGTATGTAAAAAAGCAAAAAGAGCGTTTGTCGCTTCGCACAGTAATTGCTTTTCGCTAAGACAACATAATCGAAATTTAAAGGATTACCAGATTAAGGAAATCATTTTCCGCGGCGGTCTTATTGGAATCTGTTTTTATCCCCCTTTTCTCGGAAACGGTAATGTTTATAAGCTTGTTTATGAGCATATAAAACATATTTTATCTTTAGGCGGTGAAGATGTAATTGCGTTTGGAAGTGATTTTGACGGCGCAAGAATGAATAAAAAACTTTGCAAAATCGAACAAGTAAAAAATTTATATAATTTTTTGCTCAAAAAAGGCTTTGAAAAAGAACTGCTTGAAAAGATTTTTTTCAAAAATTCGGAAAAATTTTTTAATAATATTTTACAACTGCAATAAATTGTGTTATTATAAAAAGGATATCGCTTACTAAGGAATCACTGATTAATACAAGCAATCCTGCTCGGCGGTAAATTATTCCGTCATTTCACCCAAAAATTCTCATTAATACACAAAGTATTACCTTTAAGTTACCTTTGATTAAATCAGCGATTCCCTAAGGTATAAGAAATTTGGAGGTTTAAAATATGCTTTATACAAGTACAAGAGACAAGAGTGTTCACGTTTCATCTTCACAGGCAATCGCTCAGGGAATTTCAAAGGACGGAGGACTTTTTGTTCCCGAAGAAATTCCCGCAATCAGCGCTGATTTTATTGATTCGCTCGTAGGTCTTGATTATATTACAAGAGCAAAAAAAGTTCTTTCTCTTTATCTTACGGATTTCTCTGAAGAAGAAATTGATATGTGCGTTTCGGGAGCATATAAAGAAGGTAAGTTTTCAAGCAAAAAGGTAGCGCCAATCAGGAAAATAGCCGACGGCGGCAATGTTCTTGAGCTTTGGAGAGGTCCTACCTGTGCATTTAAGGATATGGCTCTTCAGCTGCTTCCTTATCTTCTCACCGTTGCCGCAAAAAAAACTGTTGCCGACAAGACTATCGTTATTCTTGTTGCAACCTCGGGCGATACGGGCAAAGCGGCGCTTGAAGGCTTCAAAGATGTTCCGGGTACTAAAATTATGGTTTTCTATCCCGAGGACGGTGTAAGTCCTATGCAGAAGCTTCAAATGACGACCCAAGAAGGTTCAAATGTCTGCGTTTGCGCTATTAACGGAAACTTTGACGATGCGCAAAGCGGCGTTAAGGCGATTTTCACAAACAGCGATGTTGCCGCAAAGCTTGCCGAAAACGGTATGATGTTCTCTTCGGCAAATTCAATCAACTGGGGCAGACTTGTTCCGCAAATTGTCTATTATATTTCGGCCTATGCCGACCTTATTGAAAACGGAACAATCAAAAACGGCGACGAAATAAATGTTGTTGTGCCGACCGGTAACTTCGGTAATATACTTGCCGCATACTATGCAAAAAGAATGGGAGTTCCCGTTAAGACCCTTGTCTGCGCATCAAACGCAAATAACGTTCTTACCGATTTCCTCAAAACCGGAACTTATGACAAAAACAGAAGCTTTTATGCAACAACTTCACCGTCAATGGATATTCTTATTTCATCAAATCTTGAAAGACTTCTTTTCCACCTCACAGGCGCAGATGATGCAAAAATCACCGATTGGATGAATGCTCTTTCAAAAGACGGTAAATACAGCGTTGACAAAGAAGTTGCCGATAAAATTTTTGCAATTTTTGACGCAGGCTTTTGTGATGATAAAGAAACGGCTAAAACAATTTCAAAGACATATAAAGACGGCTATCTTTGCGATACTCATACTGCCGTTGCGGTCAAAGTTTATGAAGAATATGCCCAAAGAACAGGCGATAAGACCGAAACTGTAATTGCTTCAACAGCAAATCCGTATAAATTCTCTGCGGCTGTGCTTAAAGCTGTCGGTGATGAAATTCCCGAAGGCGCAGATGAATTTGACCAGGTCAAGCTTCTAATTGACGAAACCGGTGAGCCATGCCCGCCGCAGCTTGCAAATCTCAAGGATAAACCGGTAAGATTCAAGGCTGTCTGCAGCAAGGAAGATATGACAAAAACGGTTTATGATATGCTTGGCATAAAATAAATGAAGAACACATAATAAAGAGCTTTAAAAAAAGAAGTCCGAAAGGGGTCTTTTGGCGAGAAAACACTGCAATTTTTATGAGGTATTGCCCTTAAAAAGGAGAAAAAGTAATGTCACTTTTTGCAATAGCGGATACACATCTGTCGTTTGGAACCGATAAGCCGATGAATGTTTTTCGCGGCTGGGATAATTATGTCGAACGTCTTGAAAAAAACTGGCGCGCGGTTATAGACGATGATGATACCGTTGTAATTGCCGGAGACATTTCATGGGCAATGAAAACCGAAGAGGCAAAAAAAGACTTTGCTTTTCTTAATTCTCTGCCGGGAAGAAAAATTATAATAAAAGGAAACCACGATTATTGGTGGCAGACCAAAAAGAAGCTTGATGAATTTTTGGAAGAAAATAATTTTGACACAATTGAAATTTTGTTCAACAATGCTTATAAGGCAGGCAATTTTGCTGTCTGCGGAAGCCGAGGTTGGTTTTTCGATGCCGAAAACGATGCGGGGAAAAAGGTGCTCCTTCGTGAAGCGGGGAGACTTCGTATGTCCATAAAAGAGGCGAAAAAACTCAGCGATAAGCCCATAGCATTTCTGCATTATCCGCCGGTGACTCTTTCGCAAAGCTGTAATGAAATTATTAATGTTTTAAAAGAGGAAAAAATCGAACGCTGCTTTTACGGACACCTTCACGCTCAATCTGTTTACAGTGCATTTACAGGTAAATTTGATGGAATTGATTTTAAGCTTATTTCCGCTGATTTTATTCAATTTTGTCCGAAATTAATCGAAAAATTTTGAAAAAAGTATAGCTTTTTTATTTTATTATGCTATAATACCTAAGTATAAAAAATAATGGGTTTTTGTGACCGATTAATTCAAGTATAGGAGTTTTAAAAATGAGTTTGAAAAATTCAACCAAAACAGACAAGGCAAATCTTTGGACTCTCGAAATTTCAATTGATGCCGATACATTTGAAGCGGCTCAGAAAAAAGCTTTTGCAAAAAAGAAAAATCGAATTTCTTATCCCGGCTTCCGTAAAGGTAAGGTTCCGCGCAATATGGCTGAAAAGGTTTACGGTGAAGGCTTCCTTTATGAAGATGCGCTTGAAATCTGCTATCCGGAAGCTGTTGAAGCTGCAATCAAGGAATCAGGTCTTGATGTAGTCGGAACAGATAAGGCCGATATCAAGGAAATCAGCAAGAACGGTGTTGAGCTTACAGTTGACGTTTACACCAAGCCCGAAGTTGAAGTTACGGCATACAAAGGTCTTGAAGCCGAAGTTAAGCCGACGGAAGCGACAGACGAAGAGGTTCAGGCTAAGATTGACGCTCTTGTTGAAAGAAACGCAAGAATTATCACCGTCGAAGACAGAGCGGCTCAGGACAAAGACATTGCAGTTATTGATTTTGAAGGCTTTGTTGACGGCAAGCCGTTTGAAGGCGGTAAAGGTGAAGAATATGAGCTTACGCTCGGTTCCGGTCAGTTTATTCCCGGTTTTGAAGACCAGATAGTCGGCCATAACGCAGGCGATGAATTTGACGTTAACGTAACTTTCCCCGAACAGTACACAGAGGCCCTTGCGGGAAAAGATGCAACATTCAAGGTCATTCTTCATGAAATCAAGAGCAAGGAACTTCCCGAAGTTGACGATGAATTTGCTCAAGATGCGGCTGACTGTGATAATGTTGACGCACTCAAGGCTTCTCTTAAAGAAGAACTTATTGAGGAAAAGAAAGCCGCCAACGACAGCGAAGTAAGACGGCAGGTTCTTGAAAAGCTCGCTGAAAATATTGTTGCCGAAATTCCGCCGGTAATGGTTGAAAGCGAAATTGATAACCAGATAAGAGATTTGGACTATCGTCTTTCAGCTCAGGGTATGAACTTTGAACTTTATCTTCAGTATACCGGCATGACAATGCAGCAGTATAGGGAAAACGCAAAGGAAAACGCAGAAAACAACGTAAAGGTTCGTCTCGGACTTGAAAAGATAGCTGAATTGGAAAAAATTGAAGTTTCCGATGAAGAGCTTGAAGCTGAATATGAAAAGTTCTCACAAAATTACGGTATGGAAATTGACCAAATCAAAGCTGCGGTTCCGGCCGACGGACTCAAAAAGGATATTTCTTTCAACAAAGCCGTTGACTTTATTATTGCAAATGCAGCCGTAACCGAGAAGGCTGAAGAAAGTTCTCAAGAAGCTGAATAATAAATGTTTAACCTATAATTCTTCGGTCAACAATAAAATCGAAGTAATTCATAAATCCGGAGCTGTTGTAGAGTGTTCTGTGACAGCTTCGGCTTATGTTAAAATAAAACACCTTTTATTTGTTTTTAGGTATAGGATTATAATTTAATTATCGAATTTTTGTTAGGAGGATATTTTTATGCCATTAGTACCATATGTAATTGATCAGACAAGTCGCGGTGAGCGTCAGTATGATATTTATTCCCGTCTTCTTGAGGACAGAATTATTGTTCTTTCCGACCAGGTAAATGACCAGACAGCAAGCCTTGTTGTAGCTCAGCTTCTTTACCTTGAAGGTAAGGATTCGGAAAAGGATATCAGCTTTTATATCAACAGCCCGGGCGGAAGTGTTTCCGCAGGCCTTGCAATTTATGACACAATGCAGTATATCAAATGCGATGTATCGACTATATGCATGGGTATGGCTGCAAGCATGGGAGCCTTCCTTCTTTCTTCGGGAACAAAGGGTAAGAGATTTGCCCTTCCGAACAGTGAAGTTATGATTCATCAGCCCTCCGGCGGAGCACAGGGACAGGCAACAGAAATTAAAATCGTTGCGGAGAACATTCTCAAAACAAGAGATAAGCTCAATAAAATTCTTGCTGAAAATACAGGCAAACCGATTGACGTTATAGCCCGTGATACTGAGCGCGACAATTTTATGTCGGCCGAGGAAGCTCTTGAATATGGCCTTATTGACAAGGTGCTTACAAAGAGATAAATGACTTATTTAAGGCAGCCGCTGATTATTTTTTAATTTAAGGAATCACTGATTAATACAAGCAGCCCTACTTGACGGTAAATTATTCCGTCATTTAGCCCAAAAATTCTCGTTA
>CANQLQ010000002.1 GCA_947624755.1 uncultured Clostridia bacterium
TTCTTCCGATTTTTCATCACTTTAGACAGAAAACCGTGTCTTGCTTGATTGCAAAACACGGTTTTTTCGACAGGCTGAACAAAGACTCCATTTTTTATATAAGTGGAGTCTTTGTTCATTTGTTTCACGTGAAACAATAAAAAATATTTATAAAATACTTTTAAAATGAAAAAGTATGTGATATACTGTATTGGAATTCGTATAATAATGTCAAGGAGAAGAAAATGGGAAAAACAATTGCTATTGTCAACCAGAAGGGCGGAGTCGGCAAAACAACAGCAGCGGTTAACCTTGCTGCTTCAATCGGGCAAAAGGGTTATCGGACGCTGCTTGTAGACGTTGACCCTCAGGGAAATTCAACAAGCGGGCTTGGCTGCAACAAAAAAGAGGTAAAAAACTCTACATACGATCTTATAATCGGAACAGCGCAAGCTAAAGATACGGTTATAAAAACAAAATTTAAAAATCTCGATCTGTTTCCCTCTGACATGAATCTTGCAGGTGCAGAAATTGAACTTGCGGGACTTGATAATAGAACCGAAAGAATAAAAGCGGCGCTTGCACCTATAAAGGATGATTATGATTTTATTTTTCTTGACTGCCCGCCATCACTTGGGCTTATAACGGTAAACGCCTTGAATGCCGTTGATACTGTAATAGTTCCGATACAATGTGAATATTACGCGCTTGAAGGCTTATCTCAGTTGATGAATACGATAAGGCAGGTCAAACGCCTTTATAATCCGCTAATTGAGATTGAAGGAATACTTCTTACAATGTATGACGGAAGGTTAAATCTCACTCAGCAAGTTGTTGCGGAAGTAAAAAGATTCTTTCCTCAAAAAGTGTATGCGGCGGTTATACCGAGAAACGTAAGACTTTCCGAAGCGCCGTCTTTCGGAATGCCTGTTTGTTATTATGACAAGTCATCAAAGGGAAGCAAGGCTTTCGATGATCTTGCAACAGAATTTCTTTTAAAAAACAATAAAAAGGCAAATGCCTGAAGGAGGTTAAAATGGCACCAAAAACAAAAGGCGGACTTGGCAAAGGACTCGACGCTCTGATGCTTGACAATTCAATGGTAAATGAAAATACCGGAGCAGTAATGCTCAAGCTTCACGAAATTGAGCCAAACAGAGATCAGCCGAGAAAAGAATTTGATGAAGATGCACTTTCAGAGCTTGCAGAGAGCATTGCAACGCACGGAATAATACAACCGCTTCTTGTACGACCCTTCCCCGACGGTGGTTATCAGATTGTTGCCGGTGAAAGACGTTGGAGAGCCGCAAGAATAGCGGGACTTACAGAAGTTCCGGTAATTATTAAAGAGCTTTCCGAAAAGGAGATAATGGAGCTTGCTCTCGTTGAAAATCTTCAAAGAGAAGATCTTAACCCGATTGAAGAAGCCGAAGGTTTGCAGGCATTGGTTGAAACATATGGAATGACTCAAGAAGAGGCAGCTCAAAGAGTCGGAAAATCAAGACCGGCAATTGCTAATTCAATGAGACTTCTAATGCTTCCGCAGTCGGTTATTCAGCTTGTAAGAAACAGTAAAATTTCTGCCGGCCACGCAAGAGCGCTTCTCAGTCTCTCGGATGATGATAAGATAAAAGAACTTGCCGCAGAAATTTGCGAAAAAGGCTTGTCCGTGCGTGACACAGAAAGACTCGTCAAATTTACTCTGAAAGACAAGGCGAACAAAAAGAAAAAAGAGCAAAAACGCGATAAATTTTATGATGAAGTTGAACTTGCGCTTTTTGAAGAATTACATAGAAATGCAAAAATTCGTGTCAATTCAAAGGGAAAGGGAACTCTTGAGCTTGAATTTTTTAGCAAAGAGGATCTTGCAAGTATACTTGAACTTTTCAGCAGATAAAAAATTTGATATATAAGGAATCACTGATTAATACAAGCTACCCTGAATTAATCAGCGCTTCCATAATGAAAAATAAAAGGAGTAATTTTAATGTTAGATATTAAAGTTATAAGAGAAAAACCCGAAATGGTAAAAGCGGCAATGAAAACCAGAAACAAGGATATGGACGCTCTTGTTGATGAAATCATTGCAATTGATGAAAAACGCCGCGAACTTGCCTCAAAAAGAGATTCACTTAAAGCACAGCAGAATGAAGCGAGCAAACAGATTCCCGCAATTAAAAAAGCCGGCGGTGATATCAGCGAGATTATGGCACAGATGAATGCCGTAAAAGAAGCAATCAAAGCTGATGAAGATGAATTGAACGCTCTTGAAGCAAAGCAAAAGTCTCTTATATATGAATTTCCGAATATTCCGAACGCATCTACACCTGTAGGAAAAGATGACACCGAAAATGTTGAGATCCGCCGTTGGGGCGAACCGAGAAAGTTTGATTTTGAAGCCAAACCGCATTGGGATATCGGTTCAGATCTTGGGATTCTTGATCCCGAAACTGCCGCTAAAGTAACCGGTACGCGTTTCCATTTCTATAAAGATATGGGTGCAAGGCTTGAAAGGTCAATTATAAACTTCTTCCTTAATACTCATACAGCTAACGGCTATACCGAAATATTTCCTCCGTTTATGGTAAATCGTGCTTCAATGACAGGAACAGGACAACTTCCAAAGTTTGAAGAAGACGCATTTAAGCTTACGAATGATTATTTCCTTATCCCTACCGCAGAAGTTCCGGTTACCAATATGCACAGAGATGAAATTCTCGACGGTAAAAAGCTGCCGATCAGCTATTGTGCATATTCAGCCTGTTTCAGAGCAGAAGCCGGTTCGGCAGGAAGAGATACAAGAGGTCTTATAAGACAGCACCAGTTCAACAAAGTTGAGCTTGTTAAATTTGTAAAACCGGAAGAAAGCTATCAGGAGCTTGAAAAACTTACCAATGATGCCGAAAGAGTTCTTCAGCTTCTCGGACTTCCCTATCGTGTTGTTGCACTCAGCACAGGCGATATCGGCTTTTCTTCGGCAAAGACATATGATATTGAAGTGTGGATGCCTTCATATGGCAGATATGTTGAAATTTCATCGTGCTCGAACTTTGAAGATTTCCAGGCAAGAAGGGCATCTATCAGATATAAGGACGATGCAAAAGACAAGGCAAAGCTTGTTCATACACTTAACGGTTCAGGCGTTGCAGTCGGCAGAACAGTTGCAGCTATTCTTGAAAATTATCAAAACGAGGACGGCAGCGTAACCGTTCCGGAAATACTCAGACCGTTTATGGGAACTGATATTATAAAATAAACATCAATTAATTCTAAACAAGAAAAACAGTGGAGGTACAAATAAATGTACAATGAATTATTAGACAGCATAGGGCTTATCAAAAAAGTTGACAGTGAAGTTGCAGACGCAATGCAGCTTGAACTCGACAGACAGAGAAACAAACTTGAACTTATTGCTTCGGAAAACATTGTTTCTCCGGCAGTTATGGCCGCTATGGGCAGTGTTCTTACCAATAAATATGCGGAAGGCTACCCCGGAAAAAGATATTACGGCGGCTGCGAATATGTTGACATTGTTGAGAATATTGCAATTGAAAGAGCTAAAAAGCTTTTCGGCGCGGAATATGCAAACGTCCAGCCGCACTCAGGTTCACAGGCAAATCTTGCAGTATATGCCGCTTTCCTTCAGCCGGGCGACACTGTTCTCGGTATGAGCCTTGCGGAAGGCGGACATCTTACCCACGGTTCACCGGTTAACGCAAGCGGTATTCTTTACAACTTCGTTTCCTATGGTGTTGACTCAAGCGGTTTTCTTGATTATGACAAGCTTCGTCAAATCGCTCTTGAAGCAAAGCCGAAGATGATCGTTGCCGGCGCATCGGCATATCCGAGAATAATTGACTTTGAAAAAATCGGTGAAATTGCAAAAGAAGTCGGCGCAATCTTTATGGTTGATATGGCTCATATTGCAGGACTTGTTGCCGCAGGACTTCACCCGTCGCCTGTTCCCTATGCCGATGTTGTAACAACAACAACTCATAAAACTTTAAGAGGACCGAGAGGAGGACTTATTCTTGCAAAAGAGGAATATGCAAAACAGCTTAACAAAGCAATCTTCCCGGGCAATCAGGGCGGACCGCTTATGCATACAATAGCTTCAAAAGCCGTATGCTTCGGTGAAGCGCTTACCGATGAATTTAAAAAATATCAAAAGCAGATTATTCTCAATTGCCGCGCTCTTGCGGAAGGTCTTGTAAAAAGAGGTATAAACCTTGTGTCGGGCGGCACAGACAATCACCTTTGTCTCCTTGATCTTCGTTCAACCGGTGTTACGGGCAAAGAGCTTGAACACAGACTTGACGAAGTAAACATTACAACCAACAAAAACGCAATTCCGAACGACCCGGAAAAGCCGTTCGTAACAAGCGGTGTCAGACTTGGTACAGCGGCAGTTACAACAAGAGGACTTAAAGAAGATGACCTCGATAAAATCGCGGAATTTATTTTCCTTGCCGCAACCGATTTTGAAAATAAGAAAGAAGAAATTAAAACCGGCGTAAAGGAAATTTGCGATAAATATCCGCTTTATGAATAATTGAAAACAACGCCGTGACAACTGCGCGCGTAGGGGCGATCTGTGGGGTCGCCCCGGTCTGTCGATAAACTATTTTGCGATAAAAGTTTTCGCCCGCCTTTTTCAAAAGGCGGCGGGGTTGAGGGGCGGAGCCCTCATCGCAGCCCGCAGGCTGCGAAACTTTTGTCTAAAAGAGCGCAGGAGGGGCAAAAAACAGTTCACGGGACTGTTTTTTGGTGGGGATTCTCGCCTGTCGGCGCGGTCAGTGCTTTTGTGTCGTTGACGCAAAAGCACTGCTGTGTCGCGGAGAATTTATAAAACTCTATTACCGCCTTTTCCCACGAAACTCCTGCGGGCGATACCCGTATAATATATTCGACCAAAATAATTTAACAACCGCACATACCTTTTACCCAAACAACACGTCCGTCCCTGACATTTTGTCAACTTCCACAAATGAGGGGATTTTTTTTCGGCATAAAAGACAAAGATTTCTCTTTAAAAAAATATTTATATTTGTAGTCTTGACTTTATTGATTTTTAAATGGTATACTGATACCGATTAGAAGTGTAGATTTGTGTCCTTTTATGCTTTTTTGTTTCGGCGTTAACGGCTGAGGTCAACAGTCGGCTGGGAAAAAAAGGCATTAAACGATATGCTTTACACGGCATAATGCCGGAATCTTTTTGCTCGGCTTTATGTTTTTGATTCATTCTTTAAGGAGGAATTATGTTATGAAAAGAAATTTTAAAAGAACTCTTTCTGTTTTTCTTGCGGCTTTGATGCTAATGTCATGCTGGGTATTTGTTGCTCCGCAAAAGGCAGATGCAGTAAATTCCGGAACTTATTATTGGCGAGTAGTTGTCAATTCGGGAAACAACACCCAAGGATGGGATTATGGTAATTGGACCGTTTATGGCAGACCAAATAACGGAGTCGGAAATGAGGGCAGCATAAGTACATTTTCAAGAAATGTTGACTTTAATGGTGAAAAAACTGTTGGTTCAGGCAGTTCAACAAGCTTCCCTTCAAAAGTTACGTTCAGCTATTCTTTTGGTGGCGGTCTTACATGGAGAGAAATGAAAGGTACAATGTATCTGCAAGTTTCAGGCGATAATTCAAGTTGGCAGAACGTTGCCGAGGCAAGTATTAACGCTAGTTCATCGGCTTTTTCGGCTGCAAAAGGAACAAAGACTGCCACAGTTCAAAATGCGGCATACCCATCTGCAAGTGCAGCCGTAATCAGCACACAGCCGTCTAATTTTACCCTTCCTCCCACAGGAACAGGAAAGACCACCTTCAAGTCTTATTTAAAAGACCAGTATGGAGTAGTTGTTAGTTCAGATGCCGGATATGCAAGAGCATATTCTCTTACCGGCAATGCAAGTTCAAACAGCAAGGCTGAATTTACATCTACAGATGCAAACGCCGATACATCAACAATTACTTTTGGTAATGATGAAAAAATTGCAGGCTCAACTAATACAAAAAAAGCTAAAGCAACAATAACCTATACATTTAGAAGTGTAACGGCTTCGGTTACAACAAATGAATTTACTGTTACCGACCCGAACTATAAATTTACATATAACGGTAACGGCGGTACAGTTACTCCGGCAGACTATACAACCTATTACGGCAATCCCGCTTCAAGCATTCCGACCACAGGAACAAGACCGGGTTATGAATTTATTGGTATGTATACCGATAAAAAAGCGGACAATTTTGACTTTACAAAACCCGTTGCGGGATCGGCCGAAAATTATAAAAACCAGCTTACAACTTCAACGCAAGTAAACGCTGACACAACTTGGTACGCCGCATGGTGGGCAAAGAATGTCACCGCAACATTTGAAGACGCTGACGGTAATAGCCTTGGTTCAACCACCGGTAAATATGACCATACACTCGGACAGGTTGTTTCGGATTATGACAGCTTTATCAGCAGTCTCGGCGAACCCGAATATCACAGGAACCCGAGCGACACCGGCAGTACATTCAGCTATAAATTTGCAGGCTGGGCTGTTTATTCCGCAGTTGACGCAAGCGGAAAAGACTACACGTCGGCAATCGGCGGTCAGTCTCCCGACGAGGCCGTTCTCAAAGGCGACGTAACCTTCCGTCCGGTTTACGAAGTTGAAAAGAATAGCTATACTGTTAATTTCTTCGATACAGACGGTGTACCGGCAACAAGCACATACAGTTATAAGGACACAGCAGTACCGCCGACCGATCCGACGGCTGATAACTATACATCTGAGGTTTTCACCTATGTATTCAAGGGCTGGACAACAACAAAACCCGAAGAGGGCAAAACCTTCTTTGCTGTTGACTTTGAGAGCAAAGATGTTGAAACCGGAAAATATATTCCTGTCGCAACCGATTTCACTGTAAGAAAAGATACGGACTACTACCCTGTTTTTGCAAAATCATATGAAGTAAGATTCTATAACGCAAACGGAGATAATATTTCAAAGAAAACCTATCCTCTTGGTGCAACGGCGGAAAAACCCGAAGATCAAACAAAACCGGCGGATAAAACATATACTTATAAGTTCCTCGGTTGGAAAGCATCTTCAGACGAAATTATAAATGACTTTACTGTTGTAGAAGATATCGGTTACTTCCCTGTTTTTGAATCGGTATATATTGATTACACAGTAACCGTTAAAGACAATTATGATATCGGCATCAACCCCGAACCGTATACTCTTCACTACGGCGATGAAATTCCTGTTGTAAAGGAATACAAGACCGGCGGTTATACCTATACCTTTACCGGCTGGGCAGATAGCGGCTTTGACGGAACCTGCCAAGGCACTGCGACTTATACTGCAAACTACGAAAAAACTCCCGCTGTTTACGACGTTAACTTTGTTGAAGCAGACGGCGAAACACAAACAGTTAATGTAAACCATGGAGAAACTCTCAGCGAAATTCCCGAACCCAAAAAGTCTGTATATGTTGATGACAACGGAACAGACGACGATCTTACCGACGATGTAAGATATACCTTCGACCATTGGGAGGACGAAAACGGACTTCGTCCGACAAAAGCTGAACCGATTACTGCCGACACAACATACAATGCAGAATATACTTCTGAAAATGCAGTAAAAGTTACTTATTTAGTAAACAGTGTTGAAACGTATGTAACCGCCGCTTTCCCGGGTGATAAAGTTCCAGCGTTTGTTGGTGACGAACCGACAAAGGCGGACGATGAATATGCTAAGAATTATAAATTTAAAGGCTGGGCGGATAAAGACGGCAAAGAAGTAACAACAATGCCGGAAGAAGATGTTGTTCTCTATGCTCAGTTTGAAGGCGATGAAATCACATACACCGTAAAATTCGTTGACGAAGACGGAAAGGTTCTTGATGAAAGAACATATACTTACGGCGAAACGCTTGAAATTCCCAACACAGACAAAGAAGCAGACTTAAACTACAAATATGAATTTAAGTCATGGGAACCCTCCGTTCCGGAAACCTGCCGCGGCGATGCAACCTACACGGCAATTTACAAGAAGACGCGTATTCTTTATAAAGTAACCTTCCTCAATGATGACAACTCTACTATCGTAACGAGAAACTATATCAACGGTGCAAGAATTGTTCCTCCGCTTAACCCTGTTTCAACTCAGACGCCCGAAGTTGGTTATTCAATGAAATTTGTCGGCTGGCAAAGAGAAGACGGAACTATGTTCGACGCCGACAGAATCCAAGGCAAGAGCGTAACCTATAAAGCAGTATATGAACAAGTCGGCGCGGACTGCACAATTACATTTGTTGTCGAGGGTGAGTCAACAAATGTGCCCGTTAAATACGGCGACACAGTTGGTTCGGCTTCAATTGAAGCTGCTAAAGAACCGGAAGCAGATGGACATTACGTTTTCTCAAAATGGCTTGATGATGAAGGAAGAGAAGTTCCTCTCGAAACAGTTGTTACGGCCGATATGACACTTACTGCCGAGTTTGAAAAAGAAGACCACAATCTTAAAGTGGAAGTTCTTGAGGAACCGACATTTACGGTTGGCGGCAGAGCTTTCAAATACTGCGAAGACTGCGGATATGAGTTTGAACCTGAAGATATTGAAAAGCTTAAAGATACTGTTAAGCCGACAGGAGAACTTGCAATTGATGATAATTATTGGCAAACTCAAACACCCGTTGACTTTAAAAACGACGAACCGACCCCTGTTTCAATAAAAGGCTTCTTAGATGTTTACACAAACGATAAGGCCAACGTAAATGAGGACTTCAATCCTAAGGGAACAGGTTCAGGCGTTGCAAAAATCGAAATAAAGATAGGCATTGACGGGGAACAATCCGATTGGCAAATTCTTTCTGAAAATCAGCTTGATACAACCCAATCGAACTATACAAAGAGACTCGGAGATATTGCAATCGACTTTAACGGTTACAATGCAGAGCTTCGTCAAATTTTAACTGACGGTCTTGAATTTGCGGTTTACATTAGAATTACCGACCGTGTAGGAAATCAATTTGAACTCAATTCAGGTCTGCTTATCTGCGATGAATCAAGCCCGATAATTAAATTAGAGACAATGCCAACCTACGATGCGGATATGGCTTGTCAAAAAGTAAGAGTTAATGTTGAAGCAACACGTTATACGATGAAAGTAACACGTGGCGGCGTTGAAGTTGAACCGAACGAAGAAGGATTCTATACTGAACCCGGTAAATACACCGTTGTTGTTACTAACATAGTAGGCAACAAGACGACTACGACATTCACTATTAAAGACCACGATTGGCTTCACTATGAAAAAGACGCAACTTGCGTTGAGAACGGTTACAGCTATGATGAATGTAAGGTCTGTGACGTAAGACGCAATTATGAAGAAATACAGGCAACAGGCGCACATAAGTACGACAAAGGCACATACCATGCAGGTGATTGTACTACACCCGGCTATACTTTGTATGTTTGCGAAGTCTGCGGAGATTATTATAGAGAAGAAGAACCTGCGGAAGGACACAAATGGGTAACAGTATCTATTGAAAGAGAACCAAACTGCATAAGACCGGGTTATGGTGTTCGCAGATGCTCGGTTTGCGGCGTAACCGAAGGTTATGAAATTCCGATAGATCCGTCAAAGCACAACTGGAAGCTTATTGAAAGAGTAGCGCCGACAATTTATGATACCGGTTATGAAAAATACAAGTGCTTAAATTGCGGCAAGACCCGTATCGAAGAACCCGGCAAGGTTGACAGCTTTGCTTTCCAAGTAAAAGTAACCGACAGTTTCAATAAAGCAGTTCCAAACGCAAAAATTTCAATTTATCAAAACGGAGTTCTCATTCTTACAGGCTATACCGATTCAGAAGGTATAGATACCTTCCTTGTTCAAAGCGGCAGAACCTATACCTTTGATATTCTTGTTGAAGCGGCCGATCATACCAAGAAGGTTTATGAAGATGTGGTTATAACAGGTTCGACTGTAGTCAACCTTTCAGACCTTCAGGCTGACGCGCGTGATGAAGCTTGCACTTGTACTTGCCATAAGGACGGCTTCTTCCCGGCAATCTTCAGATTCTTCCAGAAAATAGTTAAATTGTTTTCCGGAAAAGCTAAGTGCTGTAACGACCCGGATCCAAGAATTTGATAAGTAAAAATGAAACAGGCTGCTTCGGCGGCCTGTTTCGGTCTGTCAATAAAAAGTTTAGCGGTATAAAAGTTTTCGCCCGCCTTTTTCAAAAGGCGGCGGGGTTGAGGGGCGGCGCCCCCAAAATTTTACTCTTTTTGCAGATTTTGCCAAGCGACACAAACTTTTTTACACGTTGAAACAGGCTGCTTTTTGCGGCCTGTTTTTTGATATGAAAAACTAACAAAAAAAAATATGTAACTTTATGCAAATTGCAGAAATAATCTAAAAGTATTCAAAAAAATTAAAATTTGTATTGAAAACTTTACTTCATAGTGATATACTCAATTTAGTTATAGGTATAACTATATGTATTACTATACCCTTTTTTCGGCAGAAAACGGGCGATTTTGGTATTTATATAGGAAATCCTATTTATAAATATATATATTTTTTTAAGGAGGAAAATTCAATGAAACTTGGAAAGAAAGTTTTAAGCTGTGTGCTTGCAGTTATGATGATTGTTACAACAATTTCTGTTTGTTTCAACTCTTTTGCCGCCAGCGCCGAAAATCAGCTTAAAAACCTTTACTCCCAAATTAACCAGGATTACGACGGATTGATGGATGCTATTGATTCGGGCGATTCCAAACGTGTACCGACGCTTAGTTCCGGCAGCTATTGGGTTGTTGAACAGGATACCTACCATTCCGGCTGGTATAATGTTGCGAAAACCTTCTCTTCTTATGCTCAGGCTGTAACATCTACTACGAATAATAATGTTAACAGCTATAAAGATGTTGTAACCAGTGCGCTTACAGGTCTTGACGAGATTGGATACGAAGGTGCATCAAAAGAAGCTGTCGAAAAGATTCTTAACTATTTTATTTTTAATACCCCCGATAGTCTCACCGGCGTTGGTTTTGGCAGAACCCTCTCTATTAAAGCGGGTATAGATTATTTTGCCTGGAGCAAAATCGAGGACATCGAAACGGACCGCAATTACTATAACGCAACGCTTACTTTTACTATTGCAAGCAAAGGCAGTAATGTTTACGGTCTTACTCCCGATGGAATTGAATTCAAAAAAACCAGCGACGATTCTTTGACGGAAGGTATCAGAGGTAACCTTGCCGCTATTAAATCTGCCCTTACCTCAATGGTAGATGAACATGCATTTATAGAATGGTTTAAGCTTGATTTCTCAGCGATGAGCGTTGAAGATATTCTTAAACTCGTTGAAGGCGACGGCAGCGCGGCCAGCGTTCTTTCCGCTTTCTCGCTTGCGGCTTCGCTTGCAGGCTTCGATGACGAAGGCGCAGCTCTTTGGGATCACTATGTAGCCGAAAGAGTCGGCAAGAAATTTGCCGAAACCAAAGACTGGATAGACAACGGCCTTATGGACGCTATCTATCAGGCTCATGCCGCAAGCTATAAAAAGCAGTTTGAAGAAAAAATGGCTGTTGATTATTCCGGCTTCACCGCTCAACAGGTTCTTGAACACTACAATTCTGTTGTTGAAATTCAGAATAATCTTCTCAATCAAAAGAGCTACGACAACGTAACGTCTATTTTTGAAAACATTCGTACTTACCTCAACGGTGAGGACAATTTCTATGACGAAACGGTTTTGAATTATATTGCCAAGCTCAAGGTCGATGTTGCAAGAGCATATGCAAAAGAATTTGCAGATGAATTTGCGGCTCTTCTTGCAGAAGACGTTCCGACCTACGATCATAACGATTCAGCAGCCGCTGAAGCATGGCCGGGCTCTGACGATCAGGCTAAAGCAAGAGACTTCCTTCAGAGAGCTTCACAAATGAAGGAAAAATTTGATACCTTTGTTGTTCCCGGATACGGTGAATTTTCTGACATAGAAGATGTTTTCTCGGAAAGCGGTAAACGTATCACACAAGCCGACTATGAAAAACTCCTTAATAAAATTAACACTGTTAGTATTGACGTTGACGGTTACGAGGAATTTGCCAACAAGGCAAAAATGGACAGCCTTATGTCGTCAACTATGTTCGGCGGAAAAACATATAATGACCTTACAACAATTGCCGAAGAATTCAGAACTTTATATAACAAAGCTGTTGCCCTCAAAAATGACAGCAACCGACAGGCTTTGTATAATGCCGTATATCCCGATGGCATTGATGTATACACAGCTTACATGAACGAAATCAAGCTTCATGTAATTGAACGTATCTATGATCAGGTTTCAAGAATTGAAAAATATTATGAGAAACCGAAAAAAGTAACCTTCTATAACTTTGAAGCTATTCTCGCGGCATATGATGCTCTTGAGGCAACTCAGGCCAGTCTTTTGACTTTCCTCGACAGTAATCCGGCCTATGTTCCCGGCGATGGAAACCCGACTCAAAACGATATTACATCTCTTTTCTCGAGAGCTCTTCAATATTACAACCAAGCAAACAGCTTTAAGACCGGTCTTAACAACTTAAAGAATGCCGCCATGGCAGCCGCAGGCAACGGCGACATCAACATTATGAACTATATCATAAACCGTGTTGGCACTTATGGCAGCTACGGTTGGGAAACCTCGGTAGGCAAACTTAATGTTGATACAATCACAGAGCTTGTTAATGAAGTCGGACTTAAGAGCGGTACTGTTACATCAACCAGCCTTCCCTCTCTTATGACAGGCGCAGTTGAAGATTTCGACCGTATCCTTGTTTCCAACGACCTTGGTACGATTCTTGACAATCTTATCAAGACAACAAACGAACAAGGCGAACAGGTAGGCTTCCTCGGAACATGGAAACAGACATATACTCTTGACGGCGTAAGACATCAAAAGGGATCGGAAGTCAAAAACCTTCGTGAATTCCTTGTTAATACAGTCATTGACCTTCTTTACAACGGTAAACTTCTCAATACTCTCTTTGAAACCATTTACCCGCTTCTCGGTAATATTTTTGCCGACGCAGCATGTGATGGCACAGCTATTGATATTTCTGTTGCATGGCTCTACCTTGCAGGTGTTCCGGCAATAATCGAAAGAGGTCTTTCGCTTTATCCGCACCATTATCAGACAAGTTACTCTAATCAGGTTACTCCTTATAAGTTCTTTGACGGTTCATGGTCCAAGGGAGGAACAAGATATGACAAAGTTCTTTCTTCTGTTAGAACCGCCAAGTCTAAAGCCGACGGTTTTGCATCATGGTCAATGATGATAGGCGGTAAACACAGCACAACAGCCTCATTCTGGAAAGCTCCTTCAAAAGCTAAGGTCAACAACGGAAAATATACCATTCCACAACAGAATTCAAAATCCGGCTGGCCCAGCAACGGTCAAATTGTAGCCGCATACGACATTGACGACAGCTGGTTTGTAGATTTCTCCGCTATGGATGAAAATCCGCAGGAGACATGGCATCTTGACGCAACAAACCCTGAAACACTTTATAAAGCTCTTGCAGCTTTATTTGGTCCTATTTGTATTATTCTTTCAGCCATTGTCGGAAGATCGTCGGAACTTGAAACTACAATTGCTTCTGTTAACGCAACCATTGAGCTTACGGGAGACGACCTTTACTCAAGAGTTTTTGAACCTCTTTATCAAACTCTCGGTATTACCAATTATGTCCCTCTTTCAACTATCCAGGACGACGTTGCTCTTTCAAACGCAGACAACGGTACGATTTATATGACAAAGAATGGCGACTACGGTCTTACATTCTGGAAAGATCTTCTTTCTCCTATTATCAATTGGATCCAAAATGATCTCTTTGCTCACCCGGTTCAAACCCTTTTCGGTGTTCTTCCGAATCTTCTTGCGGCTATTGAACACAACCAGATTTTACCGAAACTTCAAAATCTTAAGGTTTCTCTCAAAGCTCTCGGAATTAATCTTTATACCATTGATATTATGGGCGACCCCGTTCACCTCGACAATATCCTTGCAGAACAGGGCATTGTTCTTGACAAGGGTATAAACGGTCTTGTTGACGGAATTATGGGTATGACTGCAACAACGTCACGGCCTAACGCAAATTCAACGAAACCGCTAATGGCGGTGGGACCCGACAAAGTAGTCTCCGAAACGGAATATGCGTCCTTCAAGTATAACGGTCGAACGTATTACTTTACGAATTGCGGCCTTCTCGCCCAGACGATTTATAACCTCCTTGGCGACGGCTTTATTGAGTGGATGTTTACCAAAAACAGCGGAGGAAAGACAACAGTTACCTTGGGTAACGGTGTAAGGTCAGACTTCCCGTTGAATATTCCTGTTAACCGATTCCTTGCAGCAGGCCAGTCGCAAAGCTGGAGAGATGACGCAAACAACACGCACTATAGAATTAAAGTAGACCCGGGTACAGTTATCCTTGAAGTATTCCGCTGGATCATGGACGACGGCGCTTGGTATACGATCAAAGGCCTTATCGCTCCCCTTCTTGCTCCCGCAGAGGGAACGGAAGGCGGAACCGATATCATCGGAATGATTTCCACCGTTATCGACGGTCAGGCCGATAACCTCATGATGGTTCTTATCTGCTTGCTCAATGAATATAATATTGACTTTAAAGAGTTCGTTGACCCGGTTAAGAACGGCACATTCAAGGACGTCAACGGAAACAACCTTCTCGGCTCGGGCAACAAAACGAACTTTGTTCTCGGTGCAATTCTTGAAGAAACTCTTTCGGAAACAGGTGATCCGGACAGCCCGAACGTAACCTTCGATCAGAAGATAGCGAAAGCCGATTTGGCTGTTGAGAACCTTGACAAAGTAGTAGCCTCGCTTATTCCGATGATCCTTACCCTAATCGGCAACCTTCTCGGCAATAACGAAGCTGCCGCTCCGTACTTTGAAAAACTCAATTTCGCCAGTCTTACCGAACGCGCTTCGACAGGTGAGCTTACTTCAATTACTCAAATTATTGGCGAAATTGCTTCTAACGGTCTTATAGACATTCTTGTTGAACTTCTCTTCGGTACTCACGAAGAGGACAGCGAAACCGGTGAAATTAACCGCGGACTTCTCGGCGGCCTTCTCAACAACGCTTCGGGAATTATCGTAAATGTTCTTGACCTTCTTGCTGAATTTGGTCTTGACGTTACACCGCTTGGCTTCTATAAAAACTCGCTTTCGGGTGTAGGCAAAGACGACCATGTAAAAGCATGGCTCGGCTATCAGGCTGATTTGTATAAAGCGGGCAACAGCAGTCTTGCGTCAGCAAGCACAGAAAATGTACTTGCCGAAATGTCATGGGCCGATATTAGCGCAAGAACACCGGCAAATCACGTATGGTTCGATAGCGCAGGCTTTGACACATTTGAAAACACAAAGACAACATATACAAACTTCTTTAGTTTCATTGAACACATTTTTACAACTCTGAATCCGATCCTTGCCCTTCTTCTTACCGGCGAAGACATTACCCTTCTCGATGAACTTACCATTAGAGGTAATGAAGGCTATTCAAAGGCTATCGTACCGATTCTTGAAGCTGTCGGTCTTGGCAATGCCTGCATGAGTCAGGCCGAGTTCAACAGATATATCTATACCGGTTCAAAAACAGGTACAAACAGTAATATCCTTGACTCGAATTTTGCTGTTAAAGATAAACAACCGGGCAGCGCAAGATTCTATGAAGAAAAGGCTTCTCCGCTTCATCCGGTATTTGAAGCGCTCGTAACTCTTCTTATCGGCGATAACGGCGATAACCTCGGTTTCCTTAACGCTCCGTTTGAAGTTCTTGCCCAAAATATTCCGAACATCGCATATATGTTCTATATGTTTGACAACGGAAACGGCAAGTCAACAAACGACCTTATTATAGCTATTGAAAATCTTATTGCTCCTGTTCTCAAGCTCCTTGACATCGCAGATCCGATTCTTTCAAGAATTGTAAGACTTGATATCAGAGGTCTGCTTGAACAGTATCTTGACATTGAAACACTTCTCAATGAGCTTCTTTCCCGATTTATCAGCGAAGATGAAACAGTTGAGTTCAATAAGATCCTTGACTTCGGTAAAATTGCCGCATACTCTTCAAAGGGTGTTGACACAAACGCTCACACATACCGCAACGGCACAACTACCTTCACAAGATTTGAAGGCAGCCAGGGTCAGTTCCTTATCACAATCGTAAGAGAATTTCTGTCTTCACCCGTTATCAACTTCATTGTTGGTCTTCTCAGAGATGTTGCCGACCAAATGATTACAAACCCGGATACTCTTGACCTTGCAAACAAGATTATTGAAATTGTTGATCAGGCAGGTATCAATCTCAACAAGCCAACAGAAGACGGCGCTGCATACGTTGACTCTGTCACAGGTCTTTTCATTGACCTTTTGACCGATTACAACGCAGGCGCAAAAGTTGACTACTTCTACAACAAGATCAACGCCGCAAGAAACGAAGACGAAGTAAAACAGTATCTTGTTGAACATCACGACTACTTTGACGATCATAACGACCTTGACGAAGATCAGGTCAACGACGCAATAGCAAACATCGACTATGTTGTTTCTCAGGCTATCGGCGATGTACTCGGCGCTCTCATTGAAGAAGGCGTACTTGACCTTTCATCACTTATCGGCAAAGACTTTGACTTCAGCGAAGCAGAAACAACATGGGACTTTTTTGAAATTCTTGCAAACACTGCGGTCTTCTCCGACGACATCATTGACAGGATCGGAAATCTTATCCTTGGCCTTTTCGGCAACGTAGGAATTGAAGAAAACATAGTTGATATGATTCTTTCAATCGTTCGTGCCGCAGGCTTCAATGTATCGACAGCCGCATACCTTCTCAAGGACGGAAAACCCAACACATCATCTCCGCTTTACAGCTATCTCACATACGGCGCAGAAAATGTTAAACCAAGAGGTGCAACTGTCTTTGCAACTGTTGACGGCAAAGAAGTTGAGCTTACCTGGACTCAGATTTACCTCAATCATACAAAAGAGGTTGAAGTAACTGACGCAGAAGGCAATGTTCAGGTTGACGAAAACGGCGACCCGATCAAAACCCGCGAGTTTATCGAAAAGCCCGAAGACGGCTGGACATGGGGACTCGATTCAATAACCGGCACACAAGAAGAACAATTCAACGCAAAGAAAGCTAAGTTTGTAGATATTGTTTACGCTGTAGTTGCTCCGCTTGCCGACATTGCTACCGCTCTTCTTGCGGGCGACAACCTTGAAATGTTTAACACCGGTATGTCGATCCGCGGCACAAACGGATACGAAAACGTATTCCTTCCGCTTCTTCACGCATTCGGTCTTGATGTTATCTTTGAATATGCCGACCTTAGAGACAGCGACGGCAATCCAATCAGAATTATGACCAACGAGGAATATCTTTCTAAGATAAAGAATGAAGACGGTACAACAAAAGAAGGCGGCGTTAAAGACGCAATGAGCACCTTTGTTGACTATATATTCTACTTTATTCAGATCTTCCTTGAACATCCGATTTCAAGTCTCGGTACTGCTCTTCCGACCTTTGCTTACTTCATCTATGGCGACGGTCTGAGCACCCTTGTTCAAAACCTTCTTCTTCCGCTTACAGCTGTTCTTGACAGATTGAGCTATGTTATCAAGCTCGACTATGAAGAACTCTTCGCCGCTTTAGTAGATGCGCTCAGAGGCTTCTTTGACGGCAGCGGCTCGATTAACCTTGTTCCGCTTCTTGATGCTCTTCTCGAAATGCTCAAGGCGGCAGACGGCAACCCGACTGAAAGAACGAGAAACTTCACAAGAGAATTATTTAACCTTCTTTCAAGTTTTGAAATTGACCTTTCGGGCATTCTTGCTCCGTCTGACGAAGAACTTACAGATGAACAGAAAGAAAATTACAAGTTCAGCATTGTATACTTTATTGATAAAGATGCAGAACTTGCAGCAAAAGAAAAGATCAAAAAAGACGGCGCAACCGAAGAAGAAATTGCAGAAGGCACTGCCCTCAGAACAGACGCAATTATCGAATTCTTCAGACAAATTGCTGCTCTCGGCAGTGAAGAAGACAGCAAATTCCGCGGTTATGTAAACATTGATAATAACGGTCATGTTAAAGTAAGCAACGCCGCAGTTCTTATGTTTGTCATTGAATTCCTCGCAGATAATACTGCTCTTGTTGATGTCCTTGACAATCTTAACATGGCAGTAGTTGACGTAGGCGGTGTAATTCAGCTTAACCCGAGAGAACTTATTGATAATGTTCTTCAAAATCCGGAAGTTCTCGTTGAGGTAATTATCGAACTTCTTACAACCTACGACGTAAAAGCACAAAAGGATGTTGAGCTTATTCCGATTGAAGCCGAAACCCACGAAGAATTTTATGAAGATTTGGGTTACAACTCAATTGAAGAAGTTCTTGAAGAGCTTGAAAAGAATCCGGAAAGCGATATCAGTCAGCTTTCGAGAGTCCACACCTATGCTGCAATCGACAATCTCGATGCACTCGTTGGCACGATTCTTAACCTCTTTAAAGACCAGCTCGTTGGAGAAGGCGGATTCCTTGCAAACCTTGGATTTACGGCTGAAGACGACCTTACCCTTAAAGGTATAGTTGACGGACTTCTTGAAAAATATGCATATCAGGACGAAGGATTAAATTCAATCGTTTCAATGATTATCGGCGCTCTCGGCAACGAAGCAAACAAGAAGCTCGTAAATATCATCATTTCAGTAGTTGACGGCGCCGGCTATTCACTCACGCCGCAGACCATCAAAGCTAATGTTCCGCAGCTTGCCGATGTTATCGGTGACGCCAAGAAATGGAATCAGGTTGCCGAAAAGAACAGTCAGTATATGTACAAAGACGCTGACGGCAATACCTTGTATGCCGCCGAGGCCGGTCTTAAAGCTATTGACGGTGTTGAAGTAACCGCATCTATGGTTCAGGCAACTGACGAAAACGGCGATCTTCTCTGGGAAGACGATGACAAGACAATTCCTGTTTACACTGATGTTCAGCAGAAGGGCGTTAACATTACAGGCGTTGAATGGAACATTAAAAACCGCGATGACCTTGTAACTGTAATTTGGAACCTTATTAAACCTCTTGCTCCAATCTTTGAAACCCTTCTTACCGGCGGCAGCATTACAATTTATGAAAAACTCAATATCCGCGGTCTTGAAGGTTATAAGGGAGTAATTCTTCCGCTTGCAGAAGCTCTCAACATTACAAAACTTGTTGACCGCGAAGGCAACCGCTATCTTGCAGAGGAAAACTTCTATGCAACATATGACGAGTTCTACAGTGCGGTTTATGAAGATGACGGCTCATTCAAGAACGGCGAGCTTCTTCTCAAATCTATTACCGACATTCTCTTTGCATTTGTTGATTCACTTTGCGAAAGACCTGTTTCAACCATTCTTACGGTAATCCCGTCTCTTGCAAGATTTATCGAAAGCAACGGATTCGACATTATTCTTGAAAACCTCGTTGCTCCGATTACAACGATCCTTGAAAAGATTAGTGTAATCTATGACCTTGATCTCATCGGCATTGTTAAGGATCTCCTTGTAAATCTTATTGAAAAGGCAAACAATGACGCCGGTATTGACGGCCACAGTCTTGAACCCGAAGATCAAGAAGTTGCGGGAGCCGCTCTTGCAGCATACGTTCTTGATATAATTGAAGATAACGAATCAGGCAACAGATCCATGCTTGCAAATGTTCTCAACGACGACCTTCTTCTCATTGACGAACCGGTTGTAGCTGAAAGCAAGATGACCTTTGTTGATATTCTCTGGAAGTTCATCTACAGCTTTAAAATCAACGGCACAAGCCTTAGAGGTCTTATTCCTGACACAATCTTCTCTGACCTGTCAAGCTGCGTATGGCTTGAAGGAAACAATGCCGTTCCGAATGTTAGAATCGGTGAAGACGGACGCAGCGGTCAGATAAGCGGTTACCTGACAGCAGCAGAAATAACCGTTGACCGTGAAACTGTTCTTATTAAGCTTCTTAATTGGATAGTATTCACACCTAATATGCGTGAAATTATCGGTAAAGTTGCAGGTATTGACTTTGATTCTCTTAAGACAGCCGATAATGATAACAAAGACCTTGTTACAACCCTTGTTTACAGCATATTTAACAGCCCGCAGGCAGTTGAAAAGCTTATAATTGCCCTTCTTTCATGGTATGATATTCAGTACAAACCGGAAAGAGTTAAGACTGACTATTCAGAATTTACCGGCGTAAATATTGACTATGATGAAATCGGCATTGACGAAAAACAGCTTGAAAAACTTCCGAGCGATATTGACGGACTTATCACAAAAGCCCTTCCTGCAATTGTCGCCCTTCTTCCGGAAGGAACCTTCGGCACATTCAACCTCAGAGGTGAAAACCTTGAAGAAATTGCAAAGAACCTTGTAAGCGACCTTATTGTAGGTTCAGAGGGTAAAGACGGCGTTATTACAACAGTTGTTACAGCTCTGATAAATCTTATTGGCGGCAACGAAATTGCAGGCACAGTTATTTCGATGCTTCCTGAAATAATTCCGGGTCTTGACCTTTCGCTTAAATACTTCAAAGAATCTACTCCCGCATTTGCCGAATACTTCAGCGACTGCGAAACATGGGCAGATGCATATGACAAACATAAGGTTCTTGTAAAAGAAGCTGATGAAGAGGCAGGAACTGCCGCAGAGTATAAGGTAGAACTTAAAGATTCTAACAACTTTGGCGTTGACAGCTATGATTCTCTTCTTGAACTTGTAGGCAACGTTCTTACACCGCTCGTTCCGGTTCTTAAAGTAATCTTCAGCGAACAGGATCTTGTTGCCCTTGACGGTATCCATATCACCGCCGGTGACGGTTATGACCGCTTCCTTGTACCTCTTCTTGAAGTACTCGGCGTTAAGGATATCATGGATAAGAATGACTTCAACGTACTTGCCGATGCAGAATATGCAGATAAGGTTGTTGAATACATTGACGGAATAATCAACCTTGTTCTTGAATCACCGGTACAATTTATTGTTGACCTTATTCCGCGTCTTGTATTCTTCGTCTATTCGGACGGTCTTAGCCAGAGCGTTGAACAGCTTATTGCTCCAATCATTACACTCGTTGACCTTGTAAACGATGTACTTGCAAAGAGATTCAAAGTTGACGGTAATGATAACGAGCTTTATGCAATTGACATTTACGAATTGATAACTAACCTTATCAACAACAACGAAAAGATGTCGGATCTTCTCGGCGAAAAAGTAAAAGACCTTTATGATCTTGTTGATAAACTTCTTTCTGCTGACGGACTCGAAGCAATCCTTGAAAAACTCATCGTTAACGAAGAAAAGGGCATCACGCTTGAAAAGCTTGGCTTTGAAGCCGGTATTATCAAGACTGTTCTTATGAAGTCATGCACAATAGACGATGTCGAAACCGTTCGTCACTTCGGTGCAAAAGTAAGCGGTTTGAAACGCACCGTTAAGGGTGTAAGCAGTAACCGTGCAGATACACTTATCGGTATTGTATCAGACTTCGTTCTCAGCGGCGACCTTATTGAAACTCTTCTTGAAACCTTCGGCGTTGAAGTAAATGATACTATAAAGGGTGTTCTTGACGCAGTAACCGGCGAAAACAGATACGTTATCTTCCAAATTCTTGTAAAATACTTTAACGAATATGATGTTGAAACGGCAGTTCTTGAATATCTCTCATTTGAAAAGATTGAACCGCTTTACAGTCAGTATCTTGACGGCAATGTTCTTACTGCACGCAAGCTCAGACGCTCTATCAAGAAGCTTGACGCTTCAATCAACTCGGCAATTCCGGGACTTCTCCCGATTCTTTCAGACCTTCTCAAGGATAATGAAACCTTTGCCAACATAATTAATACACTTGCGCAAAAGAATGTTGAAAGCCTGAAAGACGTAGTTGACGAACTCCTTACAACATTTGCATTCAATGATGAGACAATGGGCAAACTTGCCGGTATGCTTGTCGGACTTCTCGGCAGAGAAGACATTGCGGCTACACTTGCAACGGTTCTTCCGATAGTAAATGAACTCGTTGGTATCAACCTTGTACCGCAGTCATTTGCAAACGGCACATCAGCCCTCAGCACAAATATCAGTGCAGCTATCGCAGCAGCGCCGAAAACGGATACTGATGCAGACGGCAACGAAACACCGCACGAAGCTACATGGACAGACGTAGCAAAATACTTTGAATCTACGGAAC
>CANQLQ010000003.1 GCA_947624755.1 uncultured Clostridia bacterium
ACTCATCTTGCTTGCAAATTTTCCGTAATACTTTGCCAAAATACTCGTCAATACACAAAGTATTGCCTGCGTTTTTGACTTTGTCTTACGAAAAATTTGCTAATCAATCTTAGTATTAGATTTAATCAGAGTTTCCTTAATTTATCCTGCGTTTGCAGGATTATACGGGGGTGTAGCTCAGTTGGGAGAGCGTACGGTTCGCATCCGTAAGGTCGAGAGTTCGAATCTCTTCATCTCCACCAAAATTTTAAATTAAGGAAGGTAAAAAAATGTTTGATAAAAAGCAAAATGGACTGTTAAAACCGATTTTCATAATTTTTGTAATTTGTCTTGTAGCCATTGTCGCTTCCGCTATTGCCTCTGTTGCAAGGCACGAAACATATGCTAACGGATTTATTGAAAAATCAACGGTAAATGTTGACGAGACAACAACTCTTGGTTATGAAGTTGATGAAAACGGCGACCCTGTTGTGGTTTCAACTGCAAAAATCGGTTCGGCCGGCGATATCCTTATCCATAAGCCGATTTTGCAAAATGCTTATATTTCCTCGGAAAAAACATATAATTTTGATAATGTTTTTTCTTATATCAATCCTGTTATAAAAAAATATGATTATTTTGTTGCAAATCTTGAATTGTCCTGTGGCGGCAGTGAAAGAGGCTATTCAACCTATCCTTTATTTAACATACCGGACACTATTGTTGATGCGGCTAAAAAGGCAGGTATTGACTGTCTTCTTACCTCCAATAACCATTGCTACGACAGCAGTGAAGCCGGTGTATTGAGAACTCAGGAAGTCATAAAAAAGGCCGGTGTTGATTACACAGGTACTGTAACAAGCTCAGAACAAGATAATTATTTGGTAAAGGAAATAAACGGTATAAAATTTGGTTTTGTATGCTACACCTTTGAAACGGACAGCGAAACCGGAACAGCTATCAATGGTATTAAAATTACAGACACCGCTGCTTCTCTTATCAATACATTTCATTATTCAACCCTCGACAAGTTCTATACAAAGCTCGGTTCACAGCTTAACAGCATGAAAAACAAGGGCGCAGATGTACTTGTTGTCTATATTCATTGGGGCGATGAATACCAGCTTAAACAAAATTCCCGTCAAACTGAAATTTCGCAAAAGCTTGCCGATATGGGCGTTGATGTAATTGTCGGCGGACATCCGCACGTTGTTCAGCCTGTTGACCTTATCACTTCAACCGACGGTGCGCATAAGACCGTATGTGTATATTCGTTGGGTAACTTTATTTCAAATCAGAGAAGAGCGCTTATGAGCCTTAAAGACGGTCATACCGAGGACGGAATGATTTTTGAAATGAGCTTTTCAAAATACAGTGACGGCAGCGTTAAGTTTGACAGCGTCGGCGTAATTCCGACATGGGTTCACCTTTTTGCAAGCGGCGGAAGAAACGTATACCGTATTACACCGCTGGCTAAAGGCTTTTCGGATAAAGCGGAAGAAATCGGTCTTAAAAATTCTTCAAACGGACTTTCTCTTGCCGAAGATTCTTACGATAGAACTATGGCTCTTGTTTCTGAGGGTATGGACAAATGCAACGCTTACCTCAAAAATAAGACTGCAAATGATGTTTCGGAAACTCAGTCTGATGTTTCCCGGTCGGACGATTCTCAGTCCGATGTTTCCCAGCCTGACGCTTCACAATCGTACGCTTCCGAGCCTGATACTTCACAGTCTGATGCATCTCAATCTTCAGCCCTTGCGGCATAACTTTTTTAAACAGAGCCGGAAAATTCCGGCTTTTTTGCTGATAAAAATTTTAAGCTTTAGTGAAGCCCAACATTAATCAGCTTTTCCCTGTCGGAAAATAATTTTATATATTGTATATTTCAAGGAGAAACGAATATGAAAAAAACAGCTAAAATAATGATTTTAATTTTTCTTGCCGTAACTATTGTTACAGGTTTTTACTTATTATTGAAATTTTATATTATTCCGCAATCAAAAATTTCCGGCTGCAGAGAGAATTTTAATGTTCTTGATAAATCTGAAATTAGCGAAAACGGCGATCGTATTCACTTTTTAAGTACCGGCAGTTCCGATTGTATATTACTTGAAAGCGGCGGAAAGTTTGCACTTGTTGACTGCGCAGAGGATACCGATAATCCGAGAGATTTCAAAGACCTTGAGTTTGAAGGATATGAAACGAAGGTGCTCGATTACCTCAAGAAAAACGCAGCTTCAAAAGACGGTAAGGTACATCTTGATTTTGTGCTTGGCACTCATTCTCATTCGGATCACATCGGAGGCTTCGATTCGATAATTTCAGACAAGGATGTTGTTGTGTCACGAGCATATCTTCGCGTCTATGATGAAACGAAAATTGATACATATGAGGTTGAAAATTGGGATAATAAAGAAGTATATTTGCAGATGGTAGACGCTCTTAATTCAAAAAATATTCCCATAATTTCAGATTTTAAAGAAACAAAATTTACTCTCGGTAATTTTAATATTACTCTTTTCAATACAGAAAATCAAAATGATACCGGCCTTGTCGGTGAAAACGATAACTCAATCGGCGTGCTTATTGAAAAAAGCGGAGCAAGGGTTTTCCTTGCCGCAGATATCGACAATAAGTCGGGCGATGAATCAAGGCTAAAAGATCAGATAGGCAAGATAGACCTTCTGAAAGTAGGACACCACAGCTACAGCCATTCAACTTCTTCAGGCTGGCTAAGAACGCTTTATCCTTCGGTTTGTGTCGTAACAAATAATTATGAAAACGCCGACAAAAAAACGCTTCGTACAATTGAACGTATATGCGGCTCTGTTATTCTTGTGACCGGAAAAGAAAACGGTGTTATTGCTTCAATAAACGACGACGGTACGATTTCCTATTACAACAATATTCACTAAGAGGTTAAAATTTATGAAACAGTATAATTGGGCGTGCCTTGGCTGCGGTCACATAGCAAACGAAATGGCTCATGCAATGGAGCAAAAAGGAAAAACATTTTACTCGGTTGCAAACCGAACAACCGAAAATGCAAAGAAATTTGCCGAAAAATATAATATTTCAAAAGTATATGATAATGTTGATGATATTTTCAGCGATGAAAATGTGGATATAATTTATATAGCAACTGTGCATAACAAGCATATTGATCAGATTATGAAGTCAATAGAAAACGGCAAGCACGTTCTTTGCGAAAAAGCCATAACTCTCAATATGCAAGAGCTTGATAAGGCAATGAAAGCCGCAAAAGAAAAAAACGTAATTATTGCCGAGGCAATGACAATTTTTCATATGCCTGTATATGATAAGCTTTTTGAAATAATAAATTCAGGAAAACTCGGCGTTCTCAAGCTTATTCAGGTAAATCTCGGAAGCTGCAAAGATTACGACATGACAAACCGCTTTTTCAATATGGAGCTTGCCGGCGGTGCAATGCTTGATATCGGTGTTTATGCGCTTTCTTTTGCACGGCTTTTTATGAGTGAAAACGCAAGCGAGATTCATTCAACTGTTAAATTTGCACCGAGCGGAGCTGATGAACAGGTGGGAATTGTCCTCAATAACAGCAAAAATGAAATGGCAGCGGTTACGCTTTCGCTTAGTGCAAAGCTTCCCAAAACGGCAGTAGCCGCCTTTGAAAACGGCTATATTGAAGTTGACAACTATAACAGAGCAACCAAAGCCAAAATAACATATACGGCTGACGGACATACCGATGAAATTATTGTTGACGAAGGATTATCCGCTTTATGTTATGAAATTGAAGATATGGAAAAGGCCGTAAGCGCAAAAGAAAATAAAATGAAGCTTGGTCTTACCGCAGACGTTATGGATATAATGACTAAGCTTAGAAATCGGTGGGGAATGAAATATCCCGAAGAAATGTAATAAGGGGTGGGGCAGGAATGAAAAATGTAAACTTTGGTTCAACCGGTCTTAAAGTACCTTCAATTGTACTTGGCTGTATGAGATTTGCGGATAAGTCAAAAAAAGAAATGAACAGCTATATTCATTATGCGCTTGACAACGGCATTAATTTCTTTGACCATGCCAACATTTACGGCGGCGGTAAATGTGAAGAAATTTTTGGTGAAGCATTTTCAAGTGACAGTTCGCTTAAAAGGGAAGATATAATACTACAGTCGAAATGCGGTATCAGAAAAGAATGTTATGACCTGTCAAAGCAGCATATTATTTCTGAAGTAGACAAAATACTTAAAAGGCTAAGGACCGATTATCTTGATGTTCTTCTTCTTCACAGACCCGATGCCCTCATTGAACCGCAAGAAACGGCCGAGGCTTTTGATGAGCTTGAAAAGAGCGGAAAAGTTAAATATTTCGGTGTGTCGAACCATAAGCCAATGCAGATTGAGCTTCTCAAAAAATTTGTAAAACAGCCTATAGCCGCAAACCAAATGCAGTTTGCACTTCCTGTTTCAAATATGATAGCAAACGGTATGGAAGTAAATATGACAACCGACGGAGCAATTGACCGTGACGGCAGCGTGCTTGATTATTGCAGACTCAAAGATATTACAATACAAGCATGGTCGCCGTTTCAGATGCCAGAATGGAAGGGTCCGTTTATCGGAGCAAAAGAATACAAACCGCTTAACAAGGTTCTCAAAGAGCTTGCAAAAAAATATGATGCAGACGAAACCGCAATTGCGGCGGCATGGGTTCTAAGACACCCGGCAAATATGCAGCTTATTGCCGGAACGGGCAGCGAAAAGCGTCTTGCAAGCATAATTAAAGGTTCAGATATAAAACTTACAAGAGAAGAATGGTATAAACTTTACCTTTCGGCAGGACACCCATTGCCGTAAAATTTTGAATGAAGCTTCGATTAATTTTTTTTAAGCTTAATTTTCTCTTATATGTGATTTTATTCATATACAAAAAAGAAGCTGTCCCGAATACAAATCAGAACAGCCCAATAAAATTTAAGAAATCTCTTATTAAATCAGAGCTTCCTTAATTACATATTTTTTTCAATAAACGAAAGCATTTCAGACTTTGAAGTCATACCCACAAGTTCATCTTTCTTTTCTCCGCCTTTGAAAATCATAAAGGCAGGAATAGAGGAGACCCCATAACTTAATGCAAGCTCCTGCGCTTCATCACAGTTGAATTTGCAAACCTTTATTTTGCCGTCAAGCTCGTCTGCAATTTCTTCAACGACAGGCGCTGCAACGAGGCAGAAATGACACCACGGCGCCCAGAAGTCCACAAGAACAGGTATGTCGCTTTGAAGCACCTCTTTTTTAAAATTATCTTCGTTAACATTAATATAAGACATATTATCATCCTTTCTCTTTTATATTATATCACACATTATAATACAATTGCAAAGTTACTTAATAATTCTGAAATATTTTTTTGTTATTGTAGTCTAAATAAAAGGGAAGTGCTATAATAAAAGCGGATAATTTTCGATTTATTTAGGGAACCTCTGATTAATACAATCTGCCCCTACTTGACGGTAAATTATTCCGTCATTTAACCCAAAAATTCTCGTTAATACACAAAGTATTGGCTCAAATTTTTAAACAAACTGACGAAAAATTTCCTCGTCAATTAGGACACCCTGAATTAATCAGCGCTTCCTTAGACTTTCAAATTTTTCGGAGGATAAAAATATGGTTGATATACCTGTTAACTGTTTTTTTCAGGGATGTTACAATCCCGAATATGAAATTGAAATTGCAAAATGCAAGGATAAATGCTTTGAATATAACAAGCTCAATCCCAACGACAGAGAAACTCAGTCGAAATTACTCAAAGATATTTTAGGCTCTATGGGCAAAGAGGTTATTATAACTCCTCCGTTTTGGTGTGATTACGGCTATCATATTTCTGTAGGCGACTATTTTTATTCAAATCATAATTTAATTATTACCGACGGCGCAAATGTAAAATTCGGCGACAATGTTTTCATTGCTCCGAATTGCTGCTTTACAACCGCAGAACACGCAATTGACGGTGAAATGCGAAAAGCCGGAGTTGAAATTGCAAAACCGATTACCGTTGGAAATAACGTATGGATAGGCGCAGGGTCAACTATTCTTGCCGGAGTTACAATCGGTGACAATTCCGTTATCGGCGCCGGAAGCGTAGTTAAACATGATATACCGGCGAATGTTGTGGCTGTCGGAGTTCCGTGCAAGGTTAAAAGAGCGATTACCGAGGCGGACAAAACCACATATCCGAACCGATGTGTTGATTTTAAGAGCTAATAATTAATTTGCAAGCTTTCACAAGAGTATCCAAAAATTATTTATAATTAACGATAGAGCAATAAAAAGTGAATATCTATAATATGCACCCCAAACGCATTCGATTTTGGGGTGCATAATTTATTCGTTTACTTATAAACCTCATCGTAATTAAAAGGTACTTTTTCGCCTTTTACGATATTGTAGCATTGACCGTTTGCAAGAGAAAAAATCGGTTTGTCAAATTTAAGAGAATCGGAGTATACGTCAATTACTTTAATGTCATCTTTGCTGTGCAGTTCATAAAGCCTTCTTACTTTTTCTTCTTTGCTGCAGTTGTTTTGAATTATTGAACCGGTTTTAGCGTTATGCCTTGAGCAAATAAGTTCATCAAATTCGAGCCTTTTTGCAATATCTTCAAGAAGAAAATCAGGACTTGCGCTGATTATAATTCTGTAACGGTTTTTCCGGTAAAACCATGGGTGAACCGTTTTTTCATATTTATCCCAAAATTTTTTAACTGCTTTTTTGAGCGGTATCATAGGAACAAACATAAAGCAGACCTTTTTAAATGAAGTGAAGCTAATAATTTTGCAAAGCGAAAGAACAAGACCTGCTAATATAACGGGGGCGGTAATAATACACCACGGATAATGTATCACACAAAAAAGGACGAATTTTGAGCCGCTGTCAAACGGAACAATTGTTTTGTCAAAATCATAAATATCTGCTTCCATTTATTACTCCTGCATATTATCAATAATTTCACTCATCTGTGAATTAACATACTCAATTTCCTTTTCAAATTCCAATGACGACATTCTAATCATACCTGTCTTAACGGCTTTGAGCTGAATCATACCGTCAGACGTAACGACTCTTATCTGTTCATTCTGACCGATTTCTGCAATAAGATTTTCTATGTAAGTGTCGGCAGTTTCGTTTTCCTTGGTAAAGACGACATTAACGCCTTGAAAATCGAACTTTTCACCGAGGTTACCCGAAACCCTATATCCGTCAAACACAAGCACAACTCTGCATCCGGTAAAATGGGCATAGTTTGAAAGAATGTGACAAAGCTTTAGCCTTGCCATTTCAAGATTGGTTTTTGCAATTTCATTGAGATTTTCCCAGGCAAAAATAACATTGTACCCGTCAACTATAAAACATTTTGTTTTTGCGCCTCTGATAGCGGTTTTCTCAATTTCATCCTGCTCTTTAGTAACGGGAGTGCGGTAAAGTACGGTTTCAATTTTACCGAACTCCTTTAGCATTATTTTTTCAAGCTCTTTTTCATCAAGACTTATTTGGCGGTGAACCGGAATATCGGAAAAAGAACCGTCCTTTTTTTCAAGATAGCTTTCAAGGTGCATATAGTCTTTAACTTCGTTCCATTTAACATTAAATCCTGCGCCATGAGAGCAGAAAACCGAATCGGGTGAATTATCAAGGTCGCTTTCGGGATTATATCCATATTCTTCAATGACCTTTTCCGCATTATGACAAAGGTCATAACCTGCGTTTTCAAGCGAGAGTTTACCGAGGCCTCCCGTGTAAGAAGCGACCTCAATCATATAGCCGTCCATAGTAATTACCGGAGCTTTACCTTTGATAATTGCAATTTCTCCGTCGTTTTCCGGTGAGTCAAAGCTTCCGCCCATAAGTCTTATATCGTTTATTGCCCTTCCTATATGTTTTGCAGGAAGTTCAAGACGAAAATTATAATAAGGTTCAAGAAGAACGGATTTTGCCTGCATAAGGCCTTGACGTACAGCTCTGTATGTAGCTTGTCTGAAATCGCCGCCTTCGGTGTGCTTTAGATGAGCTCTGCCGTTTACAAGTGAAATTTTAACGTCGGTAATAGGCGAGCCGGTCAGGACGCCAAGATGAGTTTTTTCGCCAAGATGAGTAAGAATAAGTCTTTGCCAGTTGCGGTCAAGGCAGTTTTCACTGCATTTGGTCGTGAAAACAAGACCCTTTGACCTTTCAAGCGGTTCAATTAAAAGATGTACTTCTGCATAGTGACGAAGAGGCTCATAATGTCCGACCCCTTCAACGGCTTGCGTTATGGTTTCTTTATAGATAACATTACCCTCGCTGATTTTAACGTCAACATTAAATCGCTCCGATATAATGCTTTTTAAAATTTCCGCCTGAACCTTTCCCATAAGTGAGCAATGAAATTCTTTGAGCCTTTCATTATAGGTGATATTAAGCATTGGGTCTTCCTCTTCAAGACTTTTGAATTTGGGAAGCATAACGTGAGGGTCGCAATCATCGGGCAGAACAATTTTATAGCTCATTACCGGTTCAAGAATGGCATCGGTGCTTTGATTTTCAAAGCCGAGACCCTGACCTGACGCAGTCTTTGAAAGACCTGTCACGGTACACACCGTTCCTGCCGGGGCTTCGTTTACGGTAATATATTTTGCTCCGGAATAAATTCTTATCTGATTTATTTTTTCTGTAACGCCGTTATATTCAATACTGTCTTTGACCTTTAATATTCCTCCCGTAACTCTTAATTTTGTAAGTCGTTCGTTTTTGTCGTGAGAGATTTTAAAAACTCTCGCCGCAAATATAGAAGGAAATTCACGCGAAAGGGTATACTGCTCAATAAGGTTAATAAATTCGTTTACGCCGTCATTTTTAAGCCCCGAACCGAAAAGGCAGGGAAAGATTTTTCTTTCTTTTATTGCGGAGGACAAAGACTCGTTTGAAAAATTACCCGAAGTTAAATATTCATCGAGAAGAGCATCGCTGCACATTGCTATTTTTTCGGCATTCTCAAATTCATTTTGATTTTTTGAAAAATCAATTATAGAGCCAAACTCGCTTTCAAGCTCTTTTTGAATTTCCTGTTTGCCGGTTCTTAAAAGATCGCATTTGGTGACAAATACAAAAGCAGGTATACCGTAAGCCTCGAGCAGCTTCCATACTGTTCTTGTATGAGCCTGAATGCCATCAATCGAACTTATAACAACAATTGCATAATCAAGAACTTGCAAAGTACGTTCTGTTTCTGCCGAAAAGTCAACGTGTCCCGGAGTGTCAAGAAGAGTGATTCGGTTATCACCGATTTTAAAAGAAGCTTCACCTGCAAAAATTGTAATGCCGCGTTCTTTTTCAAGGGTGTGAGTGTCGAGGGCAGTATCCTTGTGGTCAACTCTGCCTTGTATGCGTATTACGCCGCAATTATATAAAATAGCTTCTGCAAGAGTGGTTTTTCCTGCGTCAACGTGAGCTAAAATTCCAATAACAATATTTTTCATAATCAAATATCCCGATATAATCTTTAATAATGTAATTATAACACTATATCCAATAAATAACAATAATTGAGTTATTTTTATAAAACAATTTAAAATAAAAACGGAAACCCGAAAAGAGTTTCCGTTGGTGCTGGTGACCGGGGTCGAACCGGTACGGTGTCGCCACCGAGGGATTTTAAGTCCCTTGCGTCTGCCTATTCCGCCACACCAGCAAATTGAATATTAAATTAAAAGTATAAACCTGATAATGAGATGAACCATGTTTTAAAAACGGCAGCCGCAAGCCGTGACTCTTGCGGTGCCCGGAGACTCAGCACTGCCGTGCTTCGCTTTCCGACCGCTGCGCCATCCCCGCCTCGCTTCATCCCGCACAGCGGGCGCTTCGGCGGCGATGCTGCCTATTCCGCCACACCGGCAAATTAAATATTAAATAATAAATATAAACCTGATGAACTATATGTCATATTGATGTAGCATTGTTATTATATTCAAATTTTAACTTTTTGTCAATACCTTAATTTCTCAAAAGCGCGCCTTTCGCAGTAATATCTAAAAAAAATCGGAATATATATATGCTATAAAGCCATTAGGAGATGAACAAATGAATATCGAACTGAAAAAAGAAAAAATATATTCTCCAAACCGTATTTGTACCATGTCATGCAATGAAAATGTTGATCTTGAAATTAATTTGCCGGATTACTGCTCAGACATAAAACGAATTTTACGCTGTTTTGTAATTCCCGGAATAAACAGCGTACAGTTAACAGGTGACAGGGCAAGCGCAAAAGGAGAAATAACAATAAGATTGGTATACGTCGGCGAGGGAGATAAAATTGATTGTTATGAACAAATCACAGATCTTACCGATTATGTTGATGTAAAAAATTTACCCGAAAATCCGATTGTAACCGTTAAAGCAAAGACACAATTTGTCAATTGCAGAGCGGCGAGTCAAAGGCGGTTTGTTGTAGGAGCAAGCGTTTCGGTTGACTTTTCCGTATACGGCTGCATTGAAAATAATATTTGCGGTTTGGTTTCCGAAGACGTCTTACAGACCAAAAGAAGCTCTTTCAAAGCCATAAATAAAAGTGTTGTTTCTCAAAAAATGTTTGATATTTCGGAAACAATTGCACTTAAAGATAATAATAAATCGGTAGGTAAAATTATAAGCTGTGAACCGATTCCCTTAATCGAGTCAATAAAAACGGTAAACGGAAAAATGCTTGTAAAAGGGGAGCTTGAGTGTACAATAGTATATTGCACAGATTCAAAAGACCGTTCCATAGAAAAAATCTATCATACAATGCCTATCAGCCAGGTGGTCGAAGTACCCGGAATAGATGATACTTTTTTAAACGATATTTCTGTATCCGTAAGTTCTGTTGCGGCAAACGCAAAAACCGACTCATCGGGCAATAATATGCTCGTTGAATTGGCGGCAAAACTCAGCTTATTTCTTGTCGGTACAAAAGAAGGTGATATTTCTTTTATATCCGACTGTTACAGTACGGAGTATGAAAGCAAAGCGGAATATAAAAAACTTGATTTGAGAAAAATAGTTCAAACTTTAAATACGACTAAAAAAATAACTGCCGATTTTGATACCGGTGAACAAGCTGTAAATAACATTATTGATATTAAAACATTGAGCGTCTTAGATACAAATTCATTAAAAGATTGTATTTTCAAAGGCAAGTGCAGTGTTCTCTTCGGAATAATATTTGAAGATAAAAACAACGAACTTCAATATATTGAGCGCAGCGCTGATTTTGACTTTGACTGTGAGCTTGACAGCGAATATAATAAAATAAGCTGTGAGCCCGTTATTTTAATCAAAAACGTAAAAGGTTCGGAAAATTCGGCAAAAATTTCGTTAAGCTTTGAGGCGGTAATATCCGGCAATATTTACTGCGAACAGCCGGTTAAAATTCTTGAAAGTGTTACGGTTGATGAACAAAGTCCGAAAAAAGAATCAGACGCGGCAATAACAGTTTACTATTGTTCAAAAGGGGAAAATGTTTGGGATATTGCAAAAAAATATAACACAAGCGTAAATCTTATATGCGAAGAAAATTCAATTGAAAGTGAAATAATTGCAAACGATACTATGCTTATTGTACCTTGTATTTAATTAGCGATACACCGACCGCTCAGTAAAAGCGCTTTTAAAGTAATTTTAAAAAATAAAAATTAATATAGAACTGTCTTAAAGATAAAACCTTTATTCAATTAATAATGCCATCTTGCGGTGCGGGTGTTTCGTGCCGCAAGATGGCATTACATAAAATAAAAGAAAAAATGAAAAATTTTTTAATTGTGGAAAGTATGTTTTACAGCATTGTTCAATCGGCATTAATTTTCCCTTTTTTGATTACTGAAAGGTCGTCGGCGGTAAGAAAGCAGATTGTGCCGTTTTGTCTTTCGTTAATATAGTTTTCGTTTACCGAAAAAACAGTGGCGCAGGAAGGGCAGACAGCGTAATTTTCTATTCGTTTCTTATCGAGCAAAACCGTAACTACATCTAAGTTGGTATTTTTAATAATACTGATTTCAACTTCTTTTTTACATACGGGACAGCAAATTTTATTTGTATTGCCGTCTTTTTTAAAAGAGCAGCAGTTGATTGTTTTTATTGCCATAATATTGTCCTCCTGCATTTTATTAAGGCACACGGCGCCAAAGAGCAATGTTTAGGCGCTGAACCTGTAACCGCCGAAAAATCTAAGTGAGAACCGCCGCTTTAAGAGACAGGTTTAGTTACAATTATATCCTATAATTTTTTTGGTCCGTTGTCAATAAGTATAAAGCCAACAGAAAATAAAAATTACAAAAAATTCATATCTTGGGTGATTTAGAATGAAAAAAATAATGAGCCTTTTGATAACTTTAATATTTTTACTATGCGGTTGCGGAAATACCGTTTTTGAAAATTCGGATGATACGCTGGATTTTAGTGACCTGAGTTCAGAGGGAAGTAAACTTTTTGATACCGGCTATTCGTCTGAATTTAGAGGCGCATGGTTGTCTTATCTTGAAATAAGACCAAAGAATTTTGATGTATCAAAAAACGACTATCAGGAATATATTAAAAATTATTTTCAAAATTTTAAAAAAGCAAAAATCAACAATGTCTTTGTTCAGGTAAGACCCTTTGCGGACGCTATTTATCAGTCCTCGCTTTTTCCGTCGAGTTCCTGTGTCGTAAAAAATCAGGGTGATAAATTACCTTTCGATTTTTTTCAAGTAATAATCGAAGAAGCAAAAAACTTTTCAATTGAAGTTCATGCCTGGATAAACCCATATAGGATTCAAAATGAATTTGATGAATCAAAGCTGTGTTCGGATTCATTTGCAAAAAAATGGCTTAGTGAAAAAGATAACTGCGATGTGATAAAGGTAAACGGGGGCTTATATTTTAATCCTGCAAGCTTAAAGGTTCAAGAGCTTATAATCGACGGTGTGCGGGAGATACTTGAAAATTATGATGTAAGCGGGATCCATATTGATGATTATTTTTATCCCTCATCCGAAAGCGGATATGATAAAGTCTCGTTTGATGAATACTCCGAAAAGGGCGGCAAGCTTAATTTGGCAAAGTGGCGAAGCGAAAACATCAATTCGCTGTTATCGGGAATTTATAATACCGTAAAAGATTTTTCAAAAGATAAAATTTTCAGCATAAGCCCCGGCGGAGACATAGAAAAAAACAAAAAAGAAATGTTCGCAGACTGCAAAAAGTGGTGCAGTGAAAGCGGTTATTGCGATATGATTATTCCGCAAATATATTATGGCTTCAATAATGAAAAAATGCCTTTTGAAGCCTGCGCCGAAATGTGGATCAAGCTTGTCTGCGATGATGTAAAGCTTGTTATCGGACTTGCTCTTTATAAATCGGGCAAAACAGATGCCTTTGCCGGCAAATCAGGCAAAGACGAATGGATAGAAAATAACGATATAATAAAAAGACAGGTTGAATTAAGCAGAAGGTTGAATTTTGCCGGATTTTGTCTGTACAGCGCACAATTTGTAAATTTTACTGATAAATCTTGCTCAAAAGAGATGCAAAATCTTATAAATGTGTTATGATATAATAAGCATAACAGTTTAATTCACAAGAGGAATTTTAAATGAAAAAAAATAATATTATATATATCGGCGTTACTTTGCTTTTTATTTTAACTTGCGTAGTTACCTTTATTGTAATGTCGAATGGAAGTTCAAACCCAAAGCCGAATACGAGTTATATATCTTCTAATTCGCAAACAACTGCAAAAACAGCAAACTTCTTTTTGACATCGACATCACCTTCAGCCGCATCTTCAACTCTTCCGGCAAACAATCATTTTCAAACTCAGGTTCAGGCTCAGACTGCTCAGGAAACTTTTTCTGCGCCGTCTTCAGAAGCCTATGTTGCCGCAACCGTAACTAAGGCTAAATCGCCGTCAGACGAACCTACCGGAGCAGCGGCTGCCGACGTCGTCGGAAAAATGTGCGTAATCACCGCCGCCGCTGCGGATACCTGGGACGGAAGCAATGACGAAGATACATTTGTGCCGTATCTCTCGACTCTTACAAAAGGAACGATGGATTATATCATCGGAACAAGTGAAAAGTATGACAAAGAAGAAGAGAAAACGCGTTATTTTTACAATCTTTCGTGTGGACGCAGAATCATTCAAAGCTGCGCCGAGGTTGTAGATAAAGTTGAAGCCGGAAACAACAGTATCGGTGTTGTTTCATCTTCGGCAAACGATTCCGGGGAGCTTACTATTGTTTTGTCTGAAAAGTGGAAAGTTCCGTACTATTTCAGTTATGCGCCCCAAGATTACTATAAGTCCTCAGGAAAGAAGTTTAATGTAAAAGATTTTACCGCCCGGGCAATTGCTTTTACTTTTTATCATACAACCGCTTATAGCGGTGATGTGAACACATTTGGCAGTGCGGTAGTCTCTTCTGCAAGCTGGACAAGCGATCCTTCACAAAACACGGTAACTCTTACAATGCCGCTTATTTCTCAGGGAAAGTTTTACGGCTTTAGTGCAGAATATGACAAGGACGATAATTTGGTAATTACGATAAATAATAAGCCGAAAACTCTTTCCGGTTCAAAAATAATGCTTGACCCCGGTCACGGAGGAAAAGACAGCGGTGCGCTTAGTCCAAGCAATGGACATGAAGCCGATGTTAATCGAGCTGTTTCTCTTTTGGTAAAATCTGAGCTTGAAAAAAGGGGAGCCGCGGTTTATCTTACAAGAGATGCAGACGAGTACTTATCGCTTGAACAGCGAAAAGAAAAGGCTTATAATGTAAAACCCGATGTTTTTGTAAGTATTCATTGTGACGGCTCGGAAACAACGGACACAATGGGTACTTCCGCCTATTATTTCAAGCCTATGTCTAAAGCTCTCGCACAGTCTATTCACAATGAAATTGTTTCATCGTATAAAAACGACATTTATCTCGGACAAGGCAAAAAGATCGGAGATGTTGATCGAGGCTGCCGCTTCCATCCTTTCAGTGTTACACGAATTGAAGATTGTCCGTCCGTACTCGTTGAAATAGGTTTTGTTACAAACGGCGAGGAATATGAGATTATTTCCGACGCCGAAAATCAACAAAAAATAGCCGCAGCAATAGCAAACGGCATTGAAAAATATATTTCTTCATATTAATACCAGCACACATACCACGGCACGGCTTAGTGCTGAACCTATTTTCGTAATTTTTCGATTAAGCAATTTTCTCCCCTGAAAGGGGAGGTGTCACACGCAGTGTGACGGAGGGGTACACGCATGGCGTGTAGCAGTTACGCGGAATAGAAATTATATAAAATCATAATTTTACACCGCGAAAACACTTTGTCTGTAATTTGGAAGTATCTTTTTATATTCTAAAAATCTAAGGTAATACTTTGTGTATTGCCGAGTATTTTGGCAAAGCATTACAACAAAATATTTGCAAGCAGAGTATTAAGTTTTAAGCGTGATTTAATCGGAGATTCCGTAATCTTCAACTAAAATCAGACATCGGTATCTGCTTTTAATATAAATTTATTCTCGAAATCAAAAGAGCAATAACTCCGGGAACGCCGAAAATTCCGGAAATGCCGAGTGTTAACGGGTTTATCGCAAGAGTGAAATTCGTAATTGCGCTAAGAATATTTACTGCAAACAGACAGGCTATTCCCGAAAGTGCGGAAAGAATAAGACCGGAAAGGAAATGCTTGCTTTTCAGCATAACAACGAGTATAATAATTGAGAATAAAATTAGAAGCGAGGCTATAATTTTACATTCAATATTCAAGAAAAGACCTCCGTTTCTTCGTACAACCTTAGTAATATATATTGAACTGTCCGTTTGATTATTACTTAATTAATATCGCAATAAAGGGGTAAAAAAATGAGGATTCTTAAACTTATTCCGACCGTAAAGGACTATATCTGGGGAGGCACACGCCTTTCAAAAGAATTTGATATGCCTGCCTATGGTGACCGTCAGGCTGAAGCTTGGGTCCTTTCGTGCCATGATGACGGCGTAAATATTATAAGCGGAGGACCTTTTGACGGCAGAACGCTCAAAGACGTACTTTCAAACGAGGGCAAAAGCTATCTCGGAACAAACTGTGCCAAATTTGACTTTTTCCCGATACTTATAAAGCTTATTGACGCAAAAGACAATCTTTCCATTCAGGTTCATCCAAGCGATGAATACGCTCTCAAAAATGAAAACCAATATGGGAAAACCGAGGCATGGTATATTATTGACTGCGACGAAGGGGCGGAGATTATATACGGACTTTCCAAGGATATGACCAAAGATGAACTTAAAGAGAGCATCGAAAACGGCACTATTCTTGATAATGTCAACCATGTTAAGGTGAAAAAGGGCGATTTGTTTTTTATCCCTTCCGGAACGATTCATGCAATCTGTAAAGGTATTCTTCTTGCCGAGGTTCAGCAAAATTCAAATGTAACCTATCGTGTGTATGACTACGGCCGTCTGCAAAACGGAAAACCGAGAGAGCTTCATACAAAAAAGGCTGTTGATGTAATCAACCTGAAAGCTGTTGACTGCGGCGGCAAAAATCCCGGTAAACCGGAAACCTTTGATGGTTACACTAAAACCCATCTTTCAAAGTGTGAACTTTTTACTGTTGCGAAGCTTGAAATAACCGAAAAAGCAACCGTAACAGCAGATGAGACTTCGTTTGTTTCTCTTATTGCTCTTGACGGTAACGGCGTTGTTAACTATGCCGATAACTGTATTACTCTTTACAAAGGCGAAAGCGTTTTCATTCCCGCAGGTTTTGGCGATGTTGAAATTCTCGGCGCGGTAACTGTACTTGAAACAAGAGTATAATTGATATTTTTATGCTTCTTGAAACAGTTTGAACAATAGTTTAGTGTCAATTAATGCCGCATTCCATAAGTTTGCGGCTTTATATTTTATAAAGAAGTAATAAATACGGAGTGATACAAATGAATAAAAAAGTACTTGTAGGAATGAGCGGCGGCGTTGACAGCTCAATGTGCGCTTATCTGCTTTTAAAAGACGGCTATGAAGCGATAGGGGTCAACTGCCATTTTTTTGACAATGACGATGCTTTTATAAAAGATAAAACCTGCTGTTCTCTTGAGGATACAAACGATGCAAGAGACGTTGCGTATAAACTCGGTATTCCGTTTTATGTTTTTAATTTTAAAGATGAGTTTAAAGAAAAGGTTATTGAAAATTTTGTTCAAACATATATAAACGGGGCCACACCGAATCCGTGTATAGAATGTAACAAACATCTAAAATTCGGAAAGCTTCTGCGCCGTGCTTTTGAAATTGGCTATGATTATGTTGCGACAGGGCATTATGCACGAATTGATTTTGACGAAACAAGCGGCAGGTATCTTCTTAGAAAAGGCATTGACGAAACCAAAGACCAAAGCTATGTTCTTTACAATTTGACGCAGCAGCAGCTTAAACATACGATTTTTCCGCTCGGAAAATATCATAAAACCGAAATTAGGGAAATGGCGCAGGAGCTCGGTTTTGTCAACGCAAAAAAACACGACAGTCAAGATATCTGTTTTGTACCGGACGGAGATTATGCCGCGTTTATTGAAAATCATCTCGGTAAAAAATTTGAAACCGGTGATTTTGTTGACCTTGAGGGCAAAGTTCTCGGCAAGCATAAAGGTATAATACGGTATACAATAGGTCAGAGAAGGGGACTTGGTCTTGCACTTCCCGCACCTCTTTATGTTTACAAAAAGGATATTGAAAACAACAGGGTTATCCTTTCGTGCGAAGAGAAACTTTTTTCAAAATCACTTGATGCCTGTGACATTAATCTAATAAAATATGAAAAGCTTGAAAGGCCGATTCGTGTAAAAGCAAAAGTCAGATATAAGCAGGCTGAACAATGGGCAACGGTTACACAAACCGATGAAAACCATATTCATGTCGAATTTGATGAGCCGCAGCGGGCTTTTGCGAAAGGACAGGCAGTAGTTCTTTATGACGGTGACTATGTTGTCGGCGGCGCAACGATTATGTAATGTCCGCAAAAAAGTACAAGTCTCATAATATTGCAGAAAATTGCAGTTTAATTTGTTTTTATAGTATTGATATTTTTTATTATGAAAATAATATACGGTGGAAGTGGTAGAATTGAAAATAAATTCCAAAGCATATGAATTTGTCTCTATGCTTGAAAAAGCAGGGTATGAGGCATACTTTGTAGGCGGATTCGTAAGAGATATGTTAATGCATAATGAAGCATATGATATTGATATTACGACGAACGCTTCACCCGATGAAATTAAAAAAGTATTTTCAGGATTTACTATAATCGAAACCGGTATAAAACATGGAACCGTGACCGTAATTTTAAACGAAATGTCTGCCGAAATTACAACTTATCGTTGTGACGGAAGCTATTACGATAACAGGCATCCTGATAAAATATCCTTTTGCGGCAGTCTGAAGGAAGATCTTTTAAGGCGTGATTTTAGAATTAATGCAATAGCATTCAACGAGAAAACCGGAATAGTGGATTTGTTCGGCGGCATATCTGACATTGAAAATAAAATTATAAGATGTATCGGAAAACCCCGTGAAAGATTTAAAGAAGATGCTTTGAGGATCCTTAGGGCGCTTAGATTTTCAAGTGTACTTGGTTTTAAAATTGAAAAAGAGACAAGCGAAGCTATTCATAGCTGTAAGTATCTTTTAAAAAATATTTCCTTTGAGAGGATATTTTCTGAACTAAAGAAAATTTTATGCGGTAAAAACATCAAAGAAATTATTTTAAATTATATTGATGTTTTTGAGTTTATTTTACCTGAGCTTATAGGTATGAATGGATTTGACCAGCATAATTTTCATCATAAGTACAATATACTTGAACATACGGCGGTCGTTATGGAAAACATAGAACCCGAACCGGTTTTACGTTTAGCCGCCTTGTTTCATGATTGCGGAAAACCGGAGTGTTTTTCACTTGATGAAAACGGAGTCGGACATTTTTATTCTCATGCATCTTTAAGTGCATCGAAAGCAAAAAAAGCGCTTTTAAGACTAAAAAGTGATAACCTTACTTTATTGACGGTTGAAAAACTTGTAAAAATACATGACAGTCCGATTGAGGAAAGCGAAAGCTCTGTTCGTAAAAAACTAAACAGATACGGCGAATTTTTATTTGATAGCCTAATTAAACTTCAAAGGGCTGATACGCTTGCTCTTGCAGACGAATTTCATAACAGATTAAAGCACTTTGACAAGCTTGAGCAAATTAAAAATAAAATTATGGAAGAAAATCAATGCTTTTCATTAAGGAAACTTGATGTAAATGGCGATGACTTAATAAAAGAAGGATTAAGCGGCAGACAGATAGGTAAGGCGCTTAACTTTCTGCTTGAAAGTGTAATTGAAGGGAAAGTTAAAAATGAAAAAAAGTTGTTAATAGAATTTTTAAAAAACAAAAAAGGGCAATTAAATTTTGAAAAAGCTTAGCAAATAAACTTTTGATATGTGCAAGGAAAACCGAAATATAGGTATTGATTTTAAGTATAAATATGCATAAGAGAGGACTCGGCAATTGGCGCATAAACGGTAGGCAATACTTTCTTTGTTTACGTTATGATTTTTATTGGTGTTGAGATCATAACAACCGATAGGCTCATTCCGGATAAAAAACATAAAAAAATAAAAATATTATCAAAAGGACTTGATTTTTTTTTAAATATGGTATATAATCGCTGATGTTGACTTCGGGGTGTGGCGAAGTTTGGTATCGCGCTTGGTTCGGGACCAAGAGGCCATGGGTTCAAGTCCCGTCACTCCGACCACTTGGAGTGTTCAGTACGAAGCTTAACACTCTTTTTTATTTGAACCAGTTTAAGCTGCTTCTTTTTTTGCGTTTTTCTTTACAATACATTCAATTTCAATGCCCTGTCTGCTGTTTAGTGTAACACTATTATCAACACCCTCAATATGAGGTATATCAACAGTATCAAGGAACTTATAGTGAATAACAATTTCCTGTGTTTTGTTCTTTCCACTGCCTTGAACCTGATAAACTTCAATTTTATCAATAAGCTCGTGAAGGATTGTCGGTGTTAGTGTTTCCATTTCCATAAACTTTCTAACAGCACGAATGAATTGATTTTTTGAATATATAATATCGTTTTCTTTTTCGCTGATTTTTTCAAGTTCAGCGATTTTTGTTTTTATTTCCGCCTGTTCAGCATCGTATTTATTAGTCAAACGCATATAACGCTCATCGGATAATTTACCTGATACATTATCCTCATATGTTTGTTCAAACAACATTTCAAGTTGATTAAAACGAGAACGCAAGGTGTTCAGGTTTTCATCTCTGATTCGCTTTTCTCTGTCATAATCAGACTGTGCTTTTTTCATAAGCAGCTGTGCAAATTCTTCTTCATTGCTTTTCAGATATTTGCACATTCGGCGTAATTCAAGAGTAACAATTTGTTCAAGAGAATCAACACGAATGTAATGAGTGGAATCGCAAGTACCTCTTTGTCCACGATAATTTGAACAATTAAAATACTCAATAGCTGTATTAGGGTGATTACAGTTATACCACATAACACTGCCGCAATCTGCACAATAAAGCAAACCTGAAAACATATTCTTTTCGCCGTTTTTTTGTTTTCTCTTTTTAGTGTTTCGACGGCTTTTCTGTACTTCTTCCCAAATATTTCTCTCAATAATGGCTTCGTGGTGATTTTCAAATATCTTCATTTCATCCTCAGAATGTACAATTTTTTTGTTCTTAAATGATTTTGTGTGTGATTTGAAATTCACCAAGTCGCCTGTATATTCTCTGAGAGTCAGAATTTTTGTTATAAAATATGTGTTTTTCGTTGGATATATCCAACACCATTAGATGTTTATGTAATCCTTATATTTATATATTTTGAAGAATCTACATTATAATTTCAGATTTAAAAAATTTTTCTTGAAAGTTCACTTCTTTACCAATTTCTTCTTTTGTAAAAGCCATTCCCTCTGGAGCAACAACCCATTTTTCTTCAACATCATCTTGTCTATGAATAACTGCAATAATAGTTCCTGAGAATTCTTTTACAGCTTCATTAACACCGATAATATAAGCATCTTGTTCTTCTCCATCAGGTGCAATAATACCCTCTATATATCCATAATTAATTGGATAATATAAATCTTTATGTTCAGGATGGTAACTTCCTAAAGGTCTATCGACAATAACTTTTACCTTTTTTCCAATCATCTTATTAATCCTCCTAAATAAATTATATTTAATTATTTTAGTATATCTTATTTATATGTAAAATTCAACTTAAAGATAAAACTTAATAATAAAATCTTGTAGAGTTACAATTGATGTGAGACTTAAAAACAGTAAAAAAAGTGATTGAGATCTGTTAAAATAAGGTTGCTAACAATCTAACAGAAAGGAACTCAATCACTTTATGGACATTGTAGCACAGAGAAAAGAACAAAGCAAGAGATATTTACCTCACGAAATAAGCACGAAGGAAAGCGCAGTCAAAACATATCGGCAGGTAGGCGATGTGGGATATGTCTGCCGCAAATATCATATTTCAAAAGCCTCTTTGATGCGGTGGAATAAGATATATGACGGCAAAGGAGAATCATTAATACCAAAATCTCACAAGCCACATACGCCCCATCCGAACAGCCACACGGAGCAGGAAATAAAGTGGATAAAGGATTATCATCGCCGAAATCCTAACATTACCATATGTGAACTTTATGGAAAGCTACGTGAAGATAAAGCATATTCTTGTCATCCCGGCTCACTCTACCGTGTGTCCGTGCGGCTCGGCTTGCGCAAGAAAGCAGAATCGACCAAGAAGAAAAGCCGCCATCTCGGCATATATGACACACCGGTACAGATAGGTGAAAAGTGGCAGTTAGGGAAGCCCTGATTAATACAAGCTGCCATACTTGACGGTAAATTATTCCGTCATTTTGCCCAAAAAGTCTCGTT
>CANQLQ010000004.1 GCA_947624755.1 uncultured Clostridia bacterium
TGCCGCCAAGCTTTTTTGAAATATAGAAGGTTGATACCGACGGAACGAATACCATAGTAAAGCCCGAAGCGATTCCCGGAAGGCTCAGCGGTAAAATAACCTTTGAAAGAACACGAAGCTTGTTTGCGCCAAGGTCCTCGGCGGCTTCAATAAGACCGTGGTCTATCTTCGACATAATTGAATAAAGCGGAAGAATCATATACGGAATATAGTTATAAACCATACCGAGCACGACTGCGCCTTGTGTATTTATCATATGTACCTGCGGCAAATGAAACGCAGACAAAGCCGAATTTATAAGTCCCGTATCCTGAAGGATAATCATGAGAGAATAGGTTCTGATAAGAAGATTCATCCACATCGGAAGCATAACGAGAAGCATCATTGTGCGCTGGACGTTAAGATTGCTCCTTGCCATAATATAAGCAAGCGGATAGGAAATAACAAGGCTGATTATCGTTGCGATAAACCCAAGCCAGATTGAGGTTAGCATTGTATCTTTATACTTGCCTATTTCAGAAACGAACTGCCATGTAAAGTTTCCGTTTGCGTCGGTAAGTGAGTAATAAACAACAAATAAAAGCGGAACAACAATGAAAATTGCCGCCCAAATCATATACGGAGAAGCTGCAATTTTGCTTGCTTTGCTATTTTTCATCTATCACTCCTCCTCTGCTTCGACATCCGAAAGATGTTCAAGCTCATCGCTGAAAGAACTGTAGTCGCCGTAAAGTCCGGAATATTCGCTCTTTTTCATAACGTGAATTGCGTCAGGCTCAATTTCTATGCCTATCTCGCTGCCAACCGGATAATAATCGGTTGTCTGTATCATCCACTTGAAATTCTGAATGTCAACGATCATTTCAAAGTGAATACCCTTGAATGTATTGGAAGTGATAGTACCTTTGATTGAGCCTTCCTGAATCGGAACTATGTCAACATCTTCCGGACGAATGACAATATCAACCTTTTCGTTGACAGCAAAGCCCTTGTCAAGGCATTGAAAAACAGCGCCGGAGAATTTAGCTTTATAGTCGTCAAGCATAACACCGTCAAGAATGTTGCTTTCACCGATAAAATCAGCTACAAATGCGTTCTTTGGTTCGTTATAAATATCAATAGGTTTGCCTATCTGCTGGATTTTGCCTTCATTCATAACAACGACTGTGTCTGACATCGAAAGCGCTTCCTGCTGGTCGTGGGTGACGAAAATGAAGGTAATACCAAGTCTTTTTTGGATATTTTTAAGTTCAACCTGCATATCTTTACGAAGCTTGAGATCAAGAGCCGCAAGCGGTTCGTCAAGAAGAAGAATTTTTGGGTCAACGGCAAGCGCTCTTGCAATTGCAACTCTCTGCTGCTGACCGCCCGAAAGAAGAGTCACGTCTCTTCTTTCAAAGCCCTTCAGGTTGACAAGAGCAAGCATTTCTTTGACTTTTTTGCTTATCTCTTTTTCTTTAAGCTTTTTGCCGTTTACCTTTTTGTTGCGAAGCCCGAAAGCAATATTTTCATAAACATTTAGATGCTGGAAAAGCTGGTATCGCTGAAAAATAGTATTGACCTGTCTTTTATGCGGCGGCAAGCTGTTGATGTCTTTGCCGTCAAAAAGAACCTGCCCGCCGTCCGCTTCAAGAAAACCTGCGATAATTCTAAGCGTTGTTGTTTTGCCGCAGCCGGACGGACCGAGGAACGTAATAAATTCCCCATCCTTGATGCGAAGATTAATGTCATCAAGAACGACCTCATCTCCAAATTTTTTGGAAATGTTTTTCAGTTCGATAATAAAATTATCTTCCATAGTAAACCCCTTTCTCTGCATGACTAAAATAATTTGAAATTAGTGCAAATGTATGCGCCGGTCATGCTCGCTCAATTTAAGGAAGAGTACGAAAAATATAAAAAAATAACCGATAAGAGAACTTCCGCCTGACGGACGTGTTCCCTCTTCGGTTACCACGGGTATAAAAACGATGACAAGGCTAAAACCCACGCCATACATAATCGTACACTCATTGAAATATAATATAGTGCAAAATGCAGCAAATGTCAACATATTTTTAAAATTTTTTTGATTTTATTTTTTGACATTCTGCATAAAGCTTTTTTACAGCGCAATAGTTATATTCTTGCGACTGCGCTTTCCTTTGCTGCTTTCGCAACTGCTGCGGCAACAGTCTTGCCCACTCTTTCGTCAAAAGCGGCAGGAAGAATATAGTCGCTTTTTAGTTCTTCATCCGAAACGAGAGAAGCAATTGCTTTAGCGGCGGCAATTTTCATCTCTTCGTTTATATCGCTTGCACGAACGTCAAGAGCGCCGCGGAAAATACCCGGAAATGCAAGGACATTGTTTATTTGATTCGGAAAATCCGAACGGCCTGTTCCGACAACGCACGCACCAGCCTCAAGGGCTTCGTCAGGCATAATTTCCGGTGTGGGATTTGCCATTGCAAAAATTATCGGGTCTTTTGACATTGAGCGAACCATATCTTTTGAAACGCAGTTCGCGGCGGAAACGCCGACAAATATATCCGCTCCTTTGAGTGCGTCTTCAAGCGTACCGGTTTTGCCGCTTTTATTTGTATAAGACGCAAGTTCAGCTTTTGCAGGTTCTTTTTCAATGCCTTCTCTGTTTTTATGAACGATGCCTTTGCGGTCGCACATAATAACATCTTTTATGCCCATTGCAAGATATAATTTCGCAATCGCCACACCTGCGGCTCCTGCTCCGTTGAAAACAGCCGTGCAGTCTTCGATTTTCTTTTTGCAAAGCTTAAGAGCATTGATTAGTGCGGCAAGACAGATAACTGCCGTTCCGTGCTGGTCATCGTGAAAAATCGGAATATCGGTTTTTTCTTTGAGCTTTCTTTCAATTTCAAAGCATCTCGGCGCAGAAATATCTTCAAGATTTATACCGCCGAATGAGCCTGAAATCATAGCAATCGTGTTGACAATTGTATCGACGTCATTTGACTTTATGCAAAGCGGAATTGCATCAACGCCGCCAAATTCCTTGAAAAGCACGCATTTGCCCTCCATAACCGGCATACCTGCCTCAGGTCCGATATTTCCAAGACCGAGAACCGCCGAACCGTCCGTTACAACGGCTATGGTATTCCAGCGGCGGGTAAGCTCATAAGATTTGTTTACGTCTTTTTGAATTTCAAGGCATGGTTCGGCAACGCCCGGAGTATATGCAAGCGAAAGAGCCTGCTTGCTGTCAACCTTTGCACGGGCAACAACTTCAATCTTTCCCTTCCATTGCTTATGAAGCTTTAAAGATTCTTTTGCATAATCCATATCAAAATCTCCTTTGAAAAGTTCATTAAACCAAAACACACAGCAGGGGCGACCACATGGGGGCCGCCCCTGCGCGATTAGATATTTATTTCTCCCATGGGAAAACATAGTTGAGCTTTAGGTCATCACGAACCTTTGACATTTCAGCCTGAACAGATTCATTGATAGGTACGCCGCTGTCTTTTCTGCTAAGCCAGATATCATGCTCTTTTTCGCCTGCCGAATATATTCTTTCGGCGCCCGGCGCTTTCTTTGAAGCACGGACTTTGCGAATGATTTCACCGGCCTTCTTTCTTGCAATTTCCTGACCGAGGAAATGATCGGTATCTATTGCAATAAAGAAATGACCGAGATGATATGGTCTTATATTTCCGTTTTCATCTTTGCCGTTGAGGTCTTTGCCGTAGCTTCCGTCCTGAAGTGCGGCCGAAAGAAGTTCAACTACCATAGCATAACCGTAGCCTTTGTAACCGCCGAGGTCTTCACCGATACCGCCGAGAGTTGTAAGAGCTGCCGTGCCGCCGCGAATCTTTTTAAGCGCAACGCCTGCGTCGCCTTCGATCGATTCGCCGTCAAGACCGATTATTGTGCCGGGGTGAACATCTTCACCTATTCTTTCATAATATTCAACCTTACCGTTTTGAGTAATTGAAGTTGCACAGTCGATAAGAAAATCAAAGTCTTCGTCAGTAGGAATACCTATTGTAAGCGGATTTGTTCCGAACATACCTTCAACACCGAAAGTCGGAGCTACAGAAGGACGTGCGTTTGTACCCGTAATGCCGATACAGCCCTCTTTACATGCCATTGTTGAATAGTAACCGGCAATACCGTAGTGGCAAGAATTACGTACAACTACCATACCCATACCGTATTTCTTAGCCTTTTCAATTGCCATTTTCATTGATTTATAACCGATGACCTGACCCATACCGTCATGACCGTCAACAACAGCCGTTGTTTCGGTTTCTTTGATAATTTCAAAGTTAGTTACGGGATTCTGGATACCTGCATTGATTCTGTCAATATAAATCGGCTTAAAACGGTTGCAGCCGTGAGATTCAATACCTCTTCTGTCCGATTCAAGAAGAATGTCCGTGCAGATCTGCGCATCTTCACGCGGAACGCCTACACCTACGAATGCGTCTGTGATAAAGTCATTTGCTGTTTTCCAATCAAGAATTACCTTACCCATTTTGATCACTCCTGTTTTATAATTTACGGCTTTCGCCTAATTTATGTGAAAGAAATTTTTTTGCTTTGCAAAATTATTCCTTTTCAGCCCAATTCATAGATCTGCCTACTGCTTTTTTCCAGCCGGCATAAAGCTTATTGCGCTGTTCGAGCGGCATATTCGGCTCAAAAATACGGTCAACCTCACGGTTGTTTTCAATATCTTCGAGGCTTTCCCATACTCCGACAGCAAGACCTGCGAGATAAGCCGCGCCGAGAGCCGTTGTTTCAACCGTCTTGGGTCTGTTGACCTTTGTCCTTGCCATATCGGCCTGAATCTGGAGCATAATGTTGCTTACACTTGCGCCGCCGTCAACACGAAGGTCAGCTATTTCAATGCCTGAGTCGTTGCTCATGGCTTCAAGAAGGTCAGTCATCTGATAAGTAATACTTTCAAGAACCGCCCTTGCAATGTGCGCGCGGTTAACACCTCTTGTAAGACCTACAAGACAGCCCCTTGCATACATATCCCAATAAGGAGCTCCGAGGCCGGTAAAAGCAGGAACAAGATAGCAGCCGTTTGAATCGGGAACGGTTTCCGCAAGTTCATCGCAGCGACGGGGACTGTCAACGAGTTGAACTTCATCACGAAGCCATTTTATAACGGAGCCTGCGTTAAATGCGCTGCCTTCGATTGAATATGTGGTTTTACCGCCAATACTCCATGCAACACCGGTGAGAAGATTATTTTTTGAAGTTACACGCTTGTCTCCCGTGTTCATAAGAAGGAAACAGCCTGTGCCGTATGTATTCTTTGCCATACCCGAATTGAAACAAGCCTGACCGAAAAGAGCCGACGGCTGGTCGCCTATTGCACCGCAAATAGGAACGCCTTCAAGTTCTTCAATACCGAGAATACCGCTTGCAACCCAACCGTAAACCTGACTCGAGGCAACGGGAGTGGGAAGAATATTCATCGGTACTCCGAGTTTTTCGCAAAGATATTCGTCCCAGCAAAGCTTGTCAACATCAAACAGCATTGTTCTTGATGCATTTGAATAGTCGGTAACATGAACGCGGCCTCCGGTAAGGTTCCATATAAGCCATGTTTCAACCGTACCGAAAAGAAGCTGTCCGGAGTCTGCAAGAGCTTTTGCTCCGGGAACATTGTCAAGGATCCATTTAATTTTGGTAGCAGAGAAATATGCGTCTATAATAAGTCCGGTATGCTCGGTTATATAATCGCAAAGCTCTTTGTCCTGCTTGATTTTTTCGCACATCTCGGCTGTTCTTCTGCACTGCCAGACGATTGCATTATAAACCGGCTTGCCTGTCGCTCTATCCCAGAGAATCGTTGTTTCACGCTGATTGGTTATGCCGATACCCGCAATATCCTTTGCCTTTACCTGACCCGAGGCGAGAACAGATGTTATTGATGTTATCTGACTGTAAAGAATCTTGAGCGGATCGTGTTCAACCCAGCCTGCTTTCGGATAAATCTGATCAAATTCATTCTGAGCTTTTGCAATTATATTGCCTTTTTTGTCAAACACAATTGCTCGTGAACTTGTTGTGCCCTGATCAAGGGCAAGAACGTATTTGCCTGACATATTTATTTCCTCCTTAACACAAGAGATAGAAAAAAAGACGGAAACCGACCACCAATTCCAAAAAAATTTGGCATTCAGATGGGATCGTCGCCGTTCTCTACTCTCCACAGTTCCTATCTCACTTTTGTGTTTTCATCAGATTTTATTTTACTTTAATATGTAGAATTTGTCAACAATTTATTATAATTTTTGGCCTATTTGTAAAATAAAAAATAAAAATTCCACTTAAATTAAAAAGTGTAAAATTTATATAGATAAAGGGGTGTCGCAAAATGTTAAAACTTTGAGCGACAGCCCTTTTCTTTTAAATAATCTTATGTTCCTGCCTTTTGAAGCGTTAGACTCCATGTTTTATGGCAAGTTTTGTTTTTCAAAGCCGCAAAATTACAGCATAGCTTAATGAATTTTTTAGACTGCCGTTTGCCTTTATTGCCTTCGTACATGACAAACGGCATTTTACCCTTACTTATTAGGCAGCTTCAATTTTTGTCCGCGGTAAACAGCAGTGGTTTTTAAGCCATTGAGCTTCACGATCTCTGTGTATCTTGCACCTTTGCCAAGATTTTTTCTTGCGATATCCCATAAGGTATCACCGCTCTTAACAGTATATGTGCGATAAGAAGCGGTACTTTTTTTCGTTTCAGAAATGACTACGGTTTTTGCTTTTGTCCAATCCGATACGTACTCATTGGTGTGATTTTTTATATAAAACTATTTATTGTACCTGTTATTTTTATTTTTTATATAAAATTATCCTTTTTTAATACCGTAAATTGTTCCCTCTCCTATAATTCTATCAGTATTTCTTGGATTCAGTTTTGAAAAAGTAAGACGATATTTTCTTCCTTTTTTTACATTAAATGTTTTACTATCTGCCTTATTAGAATCATCTTTTGACTGAGTCATTGACTTAAAAGCCGGGTCTATAGGATCATCTGTTACATCATATAAAGCAATATAATAATAGGCTTTTGTATTCGAGCTTGTAATAAAACTCAGTGATATTTTATCCGATGCTGCAGTAAAATGGCTTGAATGCATTCTGCCTGTAAAGGAATATGTAAAATAGCCATCAGCATTGATTCTAGGTTGAACATTTTCACCTTCTTCATCAAACCATACCAACTCAAACACTTGCTCATCTTCTTGTATGGTATCACTTGCAAAAGCTAAATTTACAGTGTTCACTATAAGAAAAACTGTTGCTAACAATAAAGTTATTATTTTTTTAAATTTCATTTATTTTTTCAGCTCCTTTTATCTTAAACAAAAAATAATTACGGCAACTATGCCAATAACATATAAAAGTATTTTGTTTGCTTTTACTTTCTTTTTTTTAAAAATTTTATTAAATAACAGGTACGATAAACAGCCTAAAACAGTTCCTAAGGTATCACTTATTATATCTGTTATATCAGTAACACCTAAAGCAAATACATACTGTAAAAGTTCAATCAAGATACTTACAGTAAACGGAATAACTATTGAATAAATACATATTTTATTTCTTTTATACATCATTTGTATCAAGAAACCGAAAGGGAAAAATAAGACAGCATTTAATATAATATCTCGATACATTCCGCTGCGATCAACATACCAATCAGAAAAGGGAATATAATTAATTGCTTGTTTCCGAAAACGATCTTGTAAAAAAATTTCAGATAACGGGACATATTTAAACAAGGTTATATCAAAAACCAAATCTATATACGCAATAAAAGAAAATATAAATATTAACAAAAAAATTATTTTTTTATGTTTTTCAGATAAATTAAACCTGAAATTTTTTTTGATTTTATGGTCGTCGTAATTAATTTGTAGAAGCATTATTTTTCTCCTTTTAAATATTTTTTGAAAGAATGAATAAATCAATAACACGCGGTTCAGCAATTCTCTATTCTTTTTATGCTTTATACGTTGTTGAAATTTGTAATATTTTTTCTTTCAATAATATTGTATCACAATATATAATAAAATAATTCTTAAAAATAAAAAAACGCTCATCTTTTTTCCAATATATATAAAATGAGAAAGAAATTATTTCTAAGCAAAAAAAATGGCTCTAACTTATTACCTTTAAAAAAATATGGACAGTTTGTGCAACAGTAACAAAAAAGCTCGCAGAAAAGGCTATGTCTGCTTCTTGTTTTTGTTTGTTTTGTATAGTAGTTTTCGCAAAGCCTAAATTCTCGGCTTGAAATAAAAATTACTTTCTTACGAATTACAGACTAATTCTTAGTCTATGAATTTTTTGTAAATTTTTGTTGTTAATTATTTAAAGTAAATATAAGCATAGGGAAAGCGTGAAAAGTTAAAACGACCGGGCAGCCATTTGGTTACCCGGTCGTTTTATTGATATCTTTGAATAACCGCCATTTTTATCCGGCGGCTTTCATACTGAGTCTCAATTTATCACTTATCATAGCAATAAATTCGCTGTTTGTCGGTTTTCCTCTTTGATTTTGAATAGTGTAGCCGAAATATGAACTGAGAACATCTACGTCCCCTCTGTCCCAAGCTACTTCAATTGCGTGTCTTATTGCGCGCTCAACTCGTGATGATGTTGTTTTATTTTGTTTTGCAACGGTAGGGTATAAAACTTTTGTAACGGCATTCATAAGATCGGGATCATTTATTGTAAGTATTATTGCTTGTCTTAGATAATGATAACCTTTGATATGAGCCGGAACGCCTATTTCACGCATAATATCGGAAATTGTCATTTCAAGATTATGCTCATAAACCTTTTCTAAATGTGTGTTTTTATCACCGGTAGTTTCCCAATCCAGTAATTGATTTATTCTTTTTGCCATTACCTTTATATCAAACGGTTTTATAAAATAATAACTCGCACCGGATGATAATAATTCCTGTTCAAAATTATCGTTATCAATTGCAGACATAACAATTGATATCATATTTTTTCCAAGTTCCCGGTCTTTAATTTCCTGCAATACTTCAAGAGCATCTATATTTGGCATAAAAGCATCCATTAAAAGAACATCCGGTTTTTCATCAACGATAGTGTTAATTATATTAAGACCATCTCTTGATATAGTTTTAACCTTGAAACCGTTTTGAGCAAAATATTCCGCACAATTCATAGCATACTCATTTCCCTCTCCTGCTATAAGCATTTTTAATTGATTTTCCATAATAGCCTCCTTAATAGTATTTTAAAATTAATGTGTGTTTTTTTCACGTTCGAGATGATATCATAATTTATATGCTTTTGCAAGATTATTTTTGTCGAATTTTGTTTTTAAATAAAAAAAAAAATTTTAACATTTAAAAATCTATATTATTTTTCGATTTTTTATTTAAAAATAATGATTTATGAAGCTTTTTCAAAAGATTCGTCGATTAAGGTTTCGGCTGATTCAAGCATTTGGGCGGCAAAAATTCCATATCCGTGAATTGGATCATTTACAAAAACGTGTGTTACAGCGCCAATTAACATACCGTTTTGAATAATCGGACTGCCGCTCATACCTTGAACTATACCTCCGGTTTTATTTAACAGTTCTTCGTCTGTAACTCTCAAAACAAGATTCCGGTTCTGATCGTCACTTTTATTAACCTTTTCTATCTCAACCGTATAATATTTTTCCTCGCCCGAATCTACCGTTGAAATAATTTGCGCCTGTCCTTCTTTAACTTCATCTCTTAGCGCAACAGGTATTTCTTTTTTATTTTTATCGCATTGGCTCAAAAAGCCATAAACTCCGGTCGGAGAGTTAATATTGATTACTCCGCAAGAATCGGAAGTAAAAACACCGCACAGTTCTCCCGGCTGTCCGTATTTGCCCTTATAACAGCCGTTTACCGTTGCGTTGACAATATCACCGTTATAAAGCGGCAATATCTTATTTGACTGTGCATCATAAACGCCATGCCCAAGACCGCCAAACAAAGAGGTATTTTTATCATAAAAGGTCATTGTGCCAATTCCTGCCGCACTGTCTTTTACCCATAAGCCTGCCATATACTTTTGTTCGTTAACCGAATAGTAAAGGCTGAAAAGGCAGGAGTAAACCTTATTATTTCTCATATACTTTAATTCAAACGGAACGCCGCTGTATGTTCCAAAGATTTCTATAAGCTCGTTACAAGTCTTAATTTGTTTGCCGTTAATTTCCGTAATGGCATCGCCCGGCAATAAACCCACACTTTCGGCAGGACTTATTGAACCGTTTTCGGTCTCAACAGTACCGGTAGAAACAATTACAACACCGTTTGTAAAAAGCCTAAGACCGAATATAGTACCGCACGGCACAACATATTTTCTTTTTCCGACGGTCATATTCATTTTTTTAACCGGTATTGCATTAAACAGTTTTACGTCCATTTCATACTTTCCTTCTTTTGAAACGGATTTTGTGTCAGATGAATGTTTTGAAGCCGACGGCTGTAATGAATAAATAGTTTTCATTTGCAGCTTCTCGTCGGAAACAGTATATATTTCGTCAGGGAAAGAATAAAAACCATACACCAGAAAGCACAACGAAAATAAAACATTTATGATTACAAAGCACTTAATAAAATTTATTGCTTTTAACATATTTTCGCCTCCGCAAATTATAATTATCTTCATAACTAATTTGGTCATTTTGTTCAACTAATATAAACGGAAAAAAGCGGACATAAAAATTAACAATGTGCTTATAATTTTTAATTTTTACAAAAAAAAGAAAAAACCGCCAAAAAGGCGGTTTAACCGAGATAACTCATTATCAGATTTGAAATTCTTTCGGTTGACTTGCCGTCACAGGCGCCAACTTCTTTTTCTTTAAACTCTGCTTTCTTTTGACGTGAAAACTGATTGTCGGCGGCTCTTCTGAGCGAAGAAAGAAGCTTATCGCCTTCATAGATAATTTCACCCGGAAGATCTTTTTCATAATCAAGATAGAAATCTCTTTCATAAGTATCATAGTCCGGGCAATAAAAAACCATTGGTATATCAAGAAGTGAAGCGTCAAAAATAATTGAAGAATAGTCGGTAATAACTACGTTTGCTATTGAAATAAGCGCAGACGTTTCTTCAAAGGTGTAATCTTTAATTCTTGAATAAAAAGCATATTTGAAAAACGGTTTTTTCATTACAGGGTGACGGCTTATAATAAATATTTCATCATCGTCAAGATCACTGTTCAGTTTATCCCAGTCTATTTTCGGTTCAAAATCCGAAACAGCTCCGTCAACTTCTCTGAAAGTCGGGAAATAAACGTAAATTTTTTTGTCCTTCAAAAGCGGGTGCTTTGAAATGAGCATATCAGAATATTCTTTGCATTTGGATTTATCTAAAAGCTTATCTGTTCTCGGAGAACCGAGCGCTTTTACCGTTTCAATATCAATACCAAAAGCATGAGCATAAAACTGCCTTACATATTCCGAGGAAACGCATACGTCACTGTATTGTGAATGTGTATTATATTCTTCAAGCCTTGTAAGTTTAGAAGGAGCATCAAGACCGAAACGCTTAAACGCTCCGCTTGCGTGCCATATCTGAACAAGCTTTTGATCTTCTCTTAATTTTACATACCGGCAATATTTTAAATAATCATCAGTTACAATAACTTTACTTGTCAGCAAATAATAGCCTGCAACAAGAATATCTTTGTATGAATGAGGAAGCATTTTTGAAAAAACAACCTTTTTGCAATCACACGCTTCGTATACATATCTGATGTTTTCAAGAAGATTGTTGTCACTTCTGATAGTGTAAAAGAAAACCTGATTTTTAATTTTAAAATGCGAAAAAACGTATATAAAAATTTTTGACAGAGTATTAAAAATTAATCTCTTTACACCTTTTAAAATACGGATTATCTTTTCCTTGCGTCTCTTACGCGTAATGACTGAATTATATACCGATTTATATTTTTTATAAAGAGCCGCACATTCATACGGCAGCATTTTTTCCTGAGAGCGTAAAAACGAAAGCGCCTCTTCCTCTGAATAAGGAAGATATGAACCTCTATGGGACAGCTTTTTAAACTTACTGTGTTTATAAAGCTTATACATATCGAGTTGACTGTTATCGGAAAAGGTAAAATGGATACCTCTTAAATGCTCGGTGCTGAAAAGCTTATTGCAGAAAAATAAATCCAAAGCAAACATATTGTTATTCTCCGACACTCTTGTTCTTTCCATATCAGAATAGAATGAAAGGTCGGAAAATGAATATTCTGTAGTTTTACTGCCGTCAAATTTTGTAATGGGAGAAGTGGTAAAACCGTATTTTTCGTGACCTGAAATAGAGTTGTAATGCCTCATAAGGATTTTAGGATTAAGGCGGGCAAAACCATCTTGGAACATTATATATTTTGTTTCGCACATTTCAAGAGAGGTATTTTTAAAATCCTGAAGCGACCGGGCAGGAATAAATTTTATATTCGGAAAATCTATCCATTCAGACGGGAAAATATTTTTTAAACGCTCATCTGCAAAAAGCTCAAAGCATGGCATTGTCTGGTTAAATACCGAAGAGACCTGAATAAGCAGCCTTTTTTTATGAAGATGTCCCCTGTTTTCACTTTTGCCTATGCAAACGGTTACTTTAGGCTTTTGAGCCATTTCCTCTTTTGATGAAATCAGCTTTTCATCATAAAAAATATCTTTGTTTGCGTCAAATACAAGCTTCTTACCGTGGGCTGAAAGCTTTGAAATCAAAGACATAATTATATCGGTGTATTTGTTTATATCTTCCTGAGTATGTAACCAGAAATGACGATAGTAGCTGTAAAGCAAAACCGTAATTTCTTTCCTGTATATTTCATCTATATATATTTTTCTGATTTTTTTCAGTTCTTTTCTTTCAAAATCGGAAATACTGCTTTCTATAGACTTTGAAAATGCCGCTTCCGCTTTTTCAATAATAAACTCGTAAGCATTAAGATAGTGTTCAATCGGAAATTCGGTAATTTTATCATTTTTAACCGGAATGATATAGCTTGCCGCTCCTTTTGAAGAGCAGGCGATTACATCACATTCAAATGCAAAGGGAATTGTAAAAGCCGCTTCCCTCGCCTTTCCGAATGCGCTGAAATCAAGTTTAAACTCCAAAATTTTATCTTTAAGAAAAAGTTTGTTTGTAACCGCAGGATTCCATATAAGGTCGGTATCAAACTTTGTGGTTGTTTTCTTTCTTGAAAGAATATCGCTGCTTTTAAATTCATGCTTTCCGTAAATATCTGAACTTGCCATCGGTGCAATGCAAAGCTGTGCATTTTGTTTCTCAATGCAGTCATACATATCTTCAAGAAAATTTTTGGTAAAAATTACGCTCGGATCACCAAAGGCAATATATTTTCCTTTAGCCTTTGCTATTCCCAAATTTCTCGCTGACGACAGACTGTTTTTATCAAGATAATTATATGAAAATCTTTTATCGCTTTGATAACTTTTCATAATATCAGAAGATCCGTCATCAGAAGCCGCATCAATCATAATAACCTCAAAATCTTTAAAAGATTGGGATTTGATTGAATTAAGAGAGTTTTTCAGATTCAGTTCATCATTATGAACAGCATATATAATTGAAATTTTTGCTGTCATGGCCTTCTCCTAAAAAATTAAATAATTATGCGGGATTAATATGTGAAACCGCCGCAAGAAATTGACTATCCTCAGAAAGATCCTTTGTTTTGGTTTCGAGTTCGGCTTCAATATCAGGAGCCAATCCGATTTCATTATAAATATCGCTGAGATAAGGTTTTACAATACCTACCGACAGCAATACCGCGTTACCGTTTGAAAGGCGGAACAGATCCCGCTTTAAACCGTTTCCCGCCGTCGTTTCCCCAACAAGATAAGCTTTTGAAAAATCACGCATATCACAAGCAAATAATTCTGCCGCGGCTTTTGTTTCCGAATTAATCAGAACTGCAATCGGAATATTTACTTCGCCGCTTTTTGTATTGTAGCTTTTTATGATATTACCGTTTTCGTCAACAATGCTTGCAGCGGGGACGGAAGGGTCGTTTATCGGTGCAAAAACATCAAGAATATCCATAGCATAGTCAAGGTTTGTGCTCGAATTATTTCTGACATCCACAATCAAACCCGCAACGCCGGAAGAAACAAACTTGTCTGCTTCTTTGTTAACAAGAGAAGCCGTTTTGGAATAAAAACCGGTAATTTTAATATAACCGATATTGCCATATGTCCGAGAAAAAACCGACTCTGCCTCATATCCCATAGGCACATCAATTGTCTTATCTTCTCCGTCTCTTCTGTATGTAAGATTGAGCGAAGATAACTTGTCATCGTCAAGCTTTGCGGCACTCTCTTCGTAATTTCCGGCATTGATAATTATGCCGTCGAAAGCTATAATAATATCATTTTCCTTAAGTCCGGCAGAAGCTGCGGGAGAACCGTCATAAACATCGGTTATTTTTATCTTATTTTTACTTTTGACGAATTCAATCCCAATTCCGGATCTGTCGCCTTGCTGCTGAGAAATATACTTATCATACTGCTCGGCAGAAAGGAACTGAGAATAATTGTCGCCAAGACCCGATACGTAACCGTTTGCAACAGCCAGCTCGATTTCCTTGTCTGAAGTGTTTCCGTAATAATTGTTATTGATAATCTTATCAAGCTCGTCGAGAATTTCATATTGTTCAAGCTTTTGAGGAAGATCTTTTAAAACATTATTATACTCTTTTGTAACAATTGTATAAGTAACTACAGAAGTTACGGCAATCGCAGCCAGCATCAGTCCGATTAAAAGACCTACGGAAACCTTTTTGCTCATAAAAACTGTCCTTTCGATAAGATTAAAAAGTATTGATTAATTATTGTAATTGATACATATATAAAATTTTCAGTGCAAAATGAAGGCAGATACCATCATTTTGCACCTGAAAATCTTATTACTATGCCGCACCAAAGCGCCGCAGCTTATGGTTTTTTAACATAATTCATTGGGTTTTGTTTTACGCCGTTATAACGAACTTCAAAGTGAAGATGCGGTCCGGTTACGTTGCCTGTTGAACCAACATTTGAAATATGCTGTCCTTTAGTAACATATTGACCTGTTGTGACGTTAAGACTTGAGCAATGACCGTAAAGAGTTACAAAACCATCGCCATGGTCAATAATAACATACTTTCCATAACCGGTCGATCCGTTAACGGCGGCAATTACCCTGCCGGATCTTGACGCATATACGGGTTTTCCGTAAATTCCGCCGCCGGCAATATCGGTTCCGCCATGAAAACTCCAACCCGAAATTGAAGCGCTTCTGTTACCGTAACCGCTGCTTATATAACAAGATGCGTTACCTAACGGCCATGCCCACGAATCACTTGAAGAATAAGATTTTGCACCCGAACCACTTCCCGAATCGGAACCCGGATTAGCGTTCGCAGCATATAAGGTAGTTTCCTGAAATGTTGTTGAAGTCATGGCGGCCTGACGAATTATTTCATCTATTTCAGCGTCAGCAGCCTGTCTTTCGGCTTCAAGCTTTTTAATATAGTCATTGTAAGCCGAGCTGCTCTTGTCAAGACTTGCGATATAAGTTTCAACGCCGGCATAATTTTTTTCAAGGGAAGAAACAGTCTTTTTGTAGTCAGCCTGCGCAGTTGTAAGCTCTTTCTTCTTTTCAACTGATTTCGCTTTTGTTGTCTCAAGATTTGCTTTCTTCTCGTCAAGCTGGGATTTATCCTCTTCAAGCTTTGTCTTGGCTTTCTTCAGCTTTGCAGTCTGCTCTTTAAATTCATTGAAAACTTTTTTTTCATCTTCAGATGTTCTCTTCATAAATTCAAGCCGGGTCAGAAAACTTGCAAGACTTGTTGAACCCATAAGAATCTTAAAAGTTGACTGTTTACCGTTGATGTAAGCTGTTCTGAGTTTGCTGGAAAGATCATCTTTTGTATCGTCTATCTTTTTCTCTGTGCTTTTAATTTCTTCCGAAGTCAACTTTATTTCGTCTTCAATAATTACTACTTCATTGCGAAGCTGCTTTAGCTGACTGTCATATTTTGAAATTTCTGTATCTATTGTTTGAATCTGAGTCTCAAGCGCATCTGCTTTCTTTTCGGTAGTGGAAATTTGAGATTCAAGAGTATTGAGATATTCTTTGTTCTTTTCTTTCTCTTTTGCAAGTTTGTTTAATTTTGATTGGTTGCTTTTAATTTCATCGTTAAGCCTGTCAATTTCTGCTTCAAGCTCCTCCTGAGTTGCGGCATAAGTCAAATTAGAAGGAATAACACTTACAGACATAACCAAAACTATAAAACTCAAAATAAATGCAATTAACTTTTTCACGTCAAACCTCCATATTTTTACGGTGATAACTTCAGATGCATTAAATCTCGTTAGCCTCGCTGCCCTCTTTTTTAAGGTATTTACGAATTGAAACCACGCTGGCAACTGAACCGAGCAATACTCCTGCTATAATATAGCAGAAAATAAGATACGGAAGAACTTCAATGCCCGAAACCGTATGACTTCCGAAGAGTCCAAAGAGAGAATTGAGCACATCTCCTTCCGTGGCAAGGAAAACATAAGTCAGACCCAAAGAAAGAAGTCCCGAGATAAGCCCGATTACAATACCTTCAATCATAAACGGCCAACAAATAAAGGTATTTGTAGCTCCAACAGATTTCATGACCTGAATATCAATTTTTCGATTGACCATTGTAATTCTAACCGTGTTTGCAATAATGAAAAGTGAAACTATAACCAAGACCGCTACGATAATAAGACAAATTGCCGTAATTGAAACCTGTAGGGTCGAAATTTGGTTAACTATTTCCTGACTTTCCCTTACCGTATCAACATTTTCAACATTTTTTATAGCGGCAAGCGTAGTGCCGAACTGTTCGATATTAGTAACCGAAATTCTAAATGAATCCGGAAGAGGATTATTGATAATTCCGTCAAAAGCGTCTTCTTCAACACCAAGCTCGGCAAGCTGTTCTTTGTAGCCCTGTGCCTTTGATACAAATTCAACATCGGTTACGTCAGGAATAGCTTTGAGATCGGATTCGATTTTTCCGAGCTGTTCTTGAGAAATATTGTCTTTTGCAAAGACAACAACCACATTCTGGTTTTCAACATCTTTGACAAGATTTTGGATATTGAACAAAAGCAGGAACGACACGCCTATAAGAAGCAAACACGCAGTCAAAACGCTTATTGACGACAATGACATACTGCGGTTGGCAACAAGGTTATGCATACCCATTTTTGTAAGATATATTGTATTAATTCCGCCCGATTTTGAATGTCCCTTTTTGTTTTTTGTTTTGTTAGCCATCATTCTCCTCCTGACTGTTTGCCGCAGAGGGAACAATTGCCGACACAAGCTCTGCGGTTCTTGAAGGAATATCGGAAACGATTTTACCCGATTCAATTGTTACAACACGGTGGTCAAACTGGCGGACAAGCTCAAGGTCGTGAGTAACAACAACTACGGTAGCTCCGAGAGAATTTATTTTATCAAAAAGACTCATTATTTCGCCGGACAAAACCGGGTCAAGGTTTCCGGTAGGTTCGTCTGCAATTATTACACCGGGATTATTTACAAGCGCACGGGCAATTGCAACACGCTGCTTTTCTCCGGTTGAAAGCTGATTGGGGAAGTTATCGGTCTTATCCGTAAGGTCAACAAGTTTAAGAACATATTTGACTCTTCTTCTGATTTTTTTCTCGCTCATTCCGATAACCCGAAGAGCAAAAGCCACGTTATCATAAACTGTCATTTTAGGGATAAGGCGGAAATCCTGAAATACAATTCCCAACATACGGCGAAGGTAAGGTAAATCTCTTTTTTTGATGTTATGCATTCTGTAAGGACCGACACGAACATAGCCGGAGTCTATCTTTTCCTGCCCCATTATGACGTTGAGAAAAGAGCTTTTTCCGGCGCCCGAAGCGCCTACAATAAAGACAAATTCTCCGTCGTTAATTGTTACATTAACATTATCAAGAGCAACAACACCATTGGTTTTATACTTCATGGAAGCATTTTTAAATTCAATCATTTTTACTAGATCACACCCAAAAATAAATATAGGTAGCGCCGATTAATTCAAAGCACCCTAATTTGGAAATTTCTTTTTTTTGCCAAAAATTTCACCGTCAAGGGGGTGGCTTTATTAATCAGAGTTTCCTATGGAATCAATATTTTACAGGCTTTGCATCGAGATACTTTTTAACCATTAAGGCGACTTTGAAAACAATCGCATCGTCAAACTCGCGCAAATCAAGACCTGTAAGTTTTTTAATTTTTTCAAGTCTGTAAACAAGTGTATTTCTGTGGACAAAAAGTTTTCTTGAGGTTTCGGAAACATTCAGGTTGTTTTCAAAGAACTTCTGAATTGTAAAGAGTGTTTCCTGGTCAAGACCGACAATTGAGCCTTTTTTGAAAATCTCACGAAGAAATGTTTCACAAAGCGTGGTCGGAAGCTGATAAATAAGTCTTGCAATGCCAAGATTATCATAGGTGATTATTTTCTTTTCGTTGTCAAAAACTTTGCCTACTTCAAGAGAAATCTGAGCCTCCTTGAATGAACGCGGAAGATCCTTGACTCCGATAACAATTGTGCCGATACCGATAATACTGTTGATGTAAAATTCGGTATGAAGAGAATCAATAACAGAGCGGGCAAGCTTTTCAAGATCCCTTGAATCGTTGTCAGCTTTTACTTCTTTAACAAGAGCAATATCCGTTTCGTTGATATTGATAATAAGGTCTTTGTTTTTATCCGGGAAAAGGCGCGCAATAACATCATTTACAGGCACATCACTCCTTTCGGTAGTCCTGATGATAAGCACACAACGCGGAACTTCGTTGCTTATGCCGAGTTCACGGGTTTTAAGATAGATATCTCCGGGAAGAATATTGTCAAGAATGACGTTCTTGATGAAATTGCTTCTGTCATACTTTTCATCGTAATATTGCTTTAGGCTGTTAAGCGAAACAGCAATGAGCTTAACAAAATTTGCAGCAGCCGGGTCATCGCCGTCAACAAATACGGCACAGTCCGGATGCATCTGCACACCGATTGCAAGGAAGGTTTTGGAGCCTATTACCTTCGGTTCAAAAGTTGAAAGTTCATCATTGAAATCAACAAAACCGGTTTCTCCGATTCTTCCAAGATCACTGCAGCAGATAATAGTACCTGTCTTATCAACTACGCCAATTGTACGGTCTATGGCATCTTTCATTTGGTGAATGATTCCCTGAAACAATCTGTTCGACATAAATATGTACCTCCAACTTTAAATTCATTTAAAATTAAGTCATTTAGACAATTTGACTATTGTCATTTTCACCATTGTACTAAATTTATCGGCATTTTGCAATATAAATCATAAAAATTTTTATATAATTTTTCAACTCAATTGAAAAAAGTTGGCATTTTTCGTAATATATGTCACTAATTATAGTAGTTTTGTTAATATTTTTCGTTAATTTTACCCTTGTATAAAATAACCATAAACTATTAAATATTGGATAATTTTGAGGGAAAATTAATTTTATTTATAAAAAATGTACAAAGTGCATAATCGAAAATTATATTATAGCAATATAAATGCAAATATTGGAACAAATACGGTTGACACTTTCAGGAAGATATTATAATATTATAAAAAAAATAATAAGGAATGATATTATGACTTCAAAACAAAAATACAGCTTTTCCCTTATTAGGCTTCTTGCTTCGATAGGGTCGGCATGGCTTATTGTCACCGGCTTTTTTTCCGCTTTAATACCTGAATTTGTAACAAAGCTTGTATCCTTTAGAGCTTCCGAATGTATTATTTACGCCGTTTTTATTTTGGCGGTATTTATCATTATTTTTTATTTAGACGTAAAACATAACGAAAAAAACTTATCATCCTATTGCTTTGTTTTTTCGCTTATTTTGCTTTCGCTCATTCTTTGCGTCAAAAGCTCCGATATGAATACATATATATTTATGTCGGTTGTTATGATGCTTACTTTTTACTGCTTCAACGAAAAATATAAGCCGAACTTTTTACACAAAGATTTTAAGAAAACTGCCCTCATTGCTTCGATATGTGCAGTTACAGTTTTCGCTTTTGCCTGTGTTTGCTTAATATCCGTCCTTCGCTATAAAACTTATTCTGCGCCTAACTACGATTTCGGTATATTCTGCAATATGTTTTACAATATGAAGAAAACGGGACTGCCAATATCAACTTGCGAAAGAGACAGGGTGCTTTCACATTTTGCCGTTCACATTTCACCTATTTTCTATTTGCTGCTCCCGGTTTATTTTGTTTTTTCTTCGCCCGTTACTCTTGCAGTCCTTCAGCCTCTTATTATTTTCAGTTCAATAATTCCTCTTTATTTTCTTGCAAAACAGCTTAAAATTTCATCTAACGCAACGGCTTTTATCCTTATTGCATTTTCTTTATTTGCCGCACTTTCAACAGGCTGCTTCTATGATCTTCACGAAAATTGTTTTCTTGTTCCGCTTCTTCTTTGGGTATTCTTTTTCTTTGAAAAAGACAAGAAAATCCCGATGTTTATCTTCGTTATACTTGTCCTTTTGGTAAAGGAAGATGCCTTTATTTATATAGCGTTCTTCTCTCTTTATGTCATTCTTTCAAGAAAAAAATTCGCTCTCGGCTCTTCTATGCTTGTTATTGCCAGCGCTTATTTTGTACTGACCTCGTATTTACTCAATAAATACGGCTTGGGCATAATGGATTCAAGATATGTAAACCTTTCTGCGGG
>CANQLQ010000005.1 GCA_947624755.1 uncultured Clostridia bacterium
CACTTCGTCAATTCGGGTGCATTGTTACCGTTTACCTTTTAGGGGATCTTTCGACTGCACTTTTCTTGACATTTCCAGATTTACATCAATCCAACCCACGTAATTCCTGCGGGCGATGCCCGTGGGCGACCACATGGGGTCGCCCCTACGCGTGCAGTGGTGTTAGTATCAAGACTTATATAAATCTTCCATGTGTAACCGCCGTGTGCGATGCTTACTTACTAAAATTTTTACAGCTTAACAACTCAAGTCGTTTCGCGGCGTAAGAGTAAAAAACTGCATAATCTACTCCGCGTAATTCCTGTGGGCGATGCCCACCGATGTCCGCCGATGTCCGCCACGCCATGCGTGCTTAGATTTAATCAGAGCTTTCCTAAGAATAAATTTATCAAAATTTACTCAAAATCATATATATAATGAAAAGTAAAAATACACAATATATTGTGAATAAAACAGCGCTTTTTCCTTCATTTTGGGAAAACATTTTGAGAAAAATATTTTTGCAATTTTTCACGAATTTTTTATCCTAATATTATTGACATTCACTTTATAATATGGTATTATAGGCAAGCATGTATAAGGCATTGAAGGGTATAACTCTGCCTTGATACATATTTTCGATATGCGTTGATGCGGGAGGTGGCTGCCCATAGAGGCAGGGAATTTCCGCGGAGTATGTCCGATTACAAACCGGGCGAACCTATAAGTTTTCGGCGCTTTGCCGCTTTGTGAGCAGGTGTGATCTCACCATGCCTTTGCTCATTTATGGCAGTTCAAGGGGTCGGAATGCGCTTTTTGGGCAAGACCGGAGAAAAATTTCCGGTTTTTTTAAAGAGAGTGTGCGAAAACACCCGGAAAAGTTGTTCAAAAAGGGCTAAGGTAAATCACATTGCCCGCCCAATATCATTAGGAGGCGCAAAAGATGGCAAACGAAAAAATCCGTATCAGACTCAAGGGTTACGACCATAACCTTGTTGACAAGGCTGCTGAAATGATCGTAGAAACCGCAAAGCGCACAAACGCTGCTGTTTCGGGTCCTATCCCCCTTCCGACAGAAAAGGAAGTCGTAACAATCCTTCGTGCTGTTCATAAATATAAGGACAGCCGTGAACAGTTTGAACAGAGAACTCACAAGAGACTCATCGACATTATCAGACCTACTCAGAAGACCACTGAGGCTCTGGTAAATCTCGAAATTCCGGCAAGCGTTGAAATTGAAATCAAGATGGCTTGATTTTAAGTTTCTTATACCCGGCACTTAACGGATTGAGGTCATGTTGGCAAAGCCAACCAATAACCAAAGGAGGAACAAATCATGAAAAAAGGTCTTATCGGTAAAAAAATCGGCATGACTCAGGTTTTCGACGAAAAAGGCAACGTAATCCCCGTTACCGTAATCGAACTTGGTCCCTGCCCTGTCGTTCAGAAGAAGACGGCTGAAAACGACGGCTATGAAGCTGTTCAGCTTGGCTTCGCGGACGAAAAAGTAACAAGAGTCAACAAGCCTATGAAGGGTCACTTTGAAAAGGCAAATGTTGCCCCGAAGAAGATTCTTCGCGAATTCAGACTTGAAGACACAAGCGCGTTTAACGTAGGTGACATCGTTAAAGCCGACATTTTTGCAACCGGTGAAAAAGTCGACGTAGTCGGCACAAGCAAGGGTAAAGGTACGGCAGGTGCAATCAAGCGCTGGAACTTCTCAAGACTTAAGGAATCTCACGGTACCGGTCCTGTTGCAAGACACGCAGGTTCACTCGGCGCTTGTTCAGATCCTTCAAGAGTTTTCAAAGGAAAGAAGCTTGCGGGACACCTCGGTGCAGAACGCGTTACAATCCAGAACCTTGAAGTTGTCAAGGTAGACGCAGAAAACAACCTCATAGCAATTAAGGGTGCGGTTCCCGGCCCGAAAAAGGGTATTGTTATGGTTGTTAACAGCGTAAAAGCGTAAGAAAGGAGTTGCTCTAAATGCCTAACGTATCAGTATTCGACAAAAACGGCAAGAAGGTTTCAGACCTCGCTGTAGCAGATGGCATCTTCGGTATTGAACCGAACACATCGGCAATGCACATCGTTGTTGTCAACTATCTTGCAAATCAGCGCCAGGGCACACAGTCAACCCTGACACGCTCAGAAGTTTCCGGAGGCGGAAAAAAACCTTGGAGACAGAAGGACACAGGCCGTGCAAGACAGGGTTCAACAAGAGCTCCGCAGTGGTATCACGGCGGTATTGCACACGGTCCGAAGCCGAGAAGCTACGGTTTCTCAATCAATAAGAAGGTAAGAAGACTTGCTATGAAGTCGGCTCTTTCTTCAAAGGTTGCAGCAGACGAAATGATCGTTCTTGATTCTTTTGAACTTGAAGCAATCAAAACCAAGGAAGTTGTAAATGTTCTTTCGGCTCTTGAAACAGGCAAAAAGACTCTTATCGTACTTCCTGAAAAGAACGATATAATTTACAGAAGCGCAAGAAACATTGCAGGTGTTAAAGTTACTCTTGTAAATACCCTCAATGTATATGATATTCTTAACTGCAACAGCATGGTTGTTCTCAAAGACGCAGTTGCAAAAATCGAGGAGGTTTATGCATAATGAAAAAGTTAGCACATGACATCATCCTCAAGCCTGTCATCACAGAAGAAAGCATGATGGGTACAGCTCTTAAAAAATACACCTTTAAAGTTGCAAAAGATGCAAACAAAGCTGAAATTGCAGCAGCAGTTGAAGAAGCTTTCGGCGTAAAAGTTGCAAAGGTTAACACAATCAACTGCAGAGGTCATTTGAGAAGATACGGCCGTTATGAAGGCTACACTCCTTCATGGAAAAAGGCAATCGTAACTCTCACCGAGGATTCGGAAACAATCGAGTTCTTCGACGGTCTTCTTTAATCCTAAGCCGCACGGATACCGCTTACGCGGTCTTTGCACCGTTTAAGATACACCCGGGTCGGTTTTTAAATTTCAACAGTATGGCTGAGAAATCAGTCTTACAATAAAAATCCGGTGGTAATGTATGGAGGGTCGACATATCCTTCGCTAAACCATTATAAGGAGTGAACAAAAATGTCAATTCGAGTGGTGAAGTCTGTTACAAACGGCACAAGAAATATGTCGTATACAGACTACTCAGGTCTTTCAAAAAAAGGCCCCGAGAGAAGCCTTCTTGCTCCTCTCAACAAAAAGAGCGGCCGCAACAGTTACGGTCGTATCACCGTTCGTCATCGCGGCGGCGGAAACAGAAAGAAGTATCGTATTATCGACTTCAAAAGAGACAAGTTTGACATGAAGGCAGAAGTTGTCTCAATAGAGTACGATCCCAACAGATCGGCTCACATTGCCCTTCTTCAGTATGAAGACGGTGAAAAAAGATACATCCTTGCACCGGAAGGTATTAAAGTCGGCGACGTAGTTGAAGCAGGTCCGTCGGCAGATATCAAGCCGGGCAACGCACTTCCTCTTGTAAATATCCCGACCGGTACAATGGTTCACAACGTTGAACTTTATCCGGGCAGAGGCGGACAGCTTGCAAGAGCGGCAGGCAACGCAGCTCAGCTTATGGCTAAAGAAGGCGGCTACGTACTTCTCAGACTTCCCTCAAGCGAGCTTCGTAAGGTTTCTGAGCTTTGCATGGCGACAGTCGGCACTGTAGGCAACGGCGATCACGAAAACGTCAAGATCGGTAAGGCAGGACGCACACGTCACCTTGGAATCAGACCTACAGTTCGCGGTTCTGTAATGAACCCGAACGATCACCCGCACGGTGGTGGTGAAGGTAAATCACCTATCGGACGTCCGGGCCCTGTAACGCCTTGGGGCAAGCCTGCTCTCGGTTACAAGACTCGCGCTAAGAAGAATCGTTCAGACAAGCTTATTGTTAAGCGCCGTAACGACAGATAATGTGGAAAGGAGCTAAGAATAATGAGCAGAAGTACTAAAAAGGCACCTTTTGTCCAGGAAAAGCTGTATGAAAGAGTTGTTAAAATGAATGAAAAGGGCGAGAAAATCGTTCTTAAAACATGGAGCCGTGCCTCCACGATTTATCCGGAATTTGTTGGCCATACATTCGCTGTTCATGACGGACGCAAGCACGTTCCCGTTTATGTAACAGAGGACATGGTAGGACATAAGCTCGGAGAATTTGCTCCGACTCGTACCTTCAAAGGTCACGCAGGTTCAAAAACATCAAACAACGGTAAATAATCAGCAAAAGGAGTGTATTACCAATGCAAGCAACTGCAAAAGCAACTTATATCCGCATTGCACCCCGTAAGGTAAAGATAGTTCTTGACCTTATCCGCAATCAGGATGCTGAAAAAGCAACGGCAATTCTTAAATACACGCCGAAGGCTGCGTGTGAAGTTGTTTCGAAGCTTTTAGCATCTGCAATCGCAAATGCGGAAAACAAGGATATGGACACCTCAAAGCTCTATGTAGCCGAATGCTACGTTAACCAGGGACCGACACTCAAGAGAATCAGACCGAGAGCACATGGCAGAGCTTACCGTATCAACAAAAAAACATCACATATCACCCTTGTACTCAAGGAAGCAGAATAAGCAAGGAGGAGGTTTAAACAATGGGCCAGAAAGTTAATCCTACCGGTTTGAGAGTAGGCGTTATCAAGGACTGGGAGTCTCGTTGGTACGCAGACAAAAAAGACTTCGGCGATCAACTCGTTGAAGACTACAATCTTCGTGAATATCTCCTTGAAAAGCTTGCTCCCGCAGGAGTTCCGAAGGTAGAAATTGAACGCGACGCAAAACGAGTACGCATCAATATTCACGTTGCTAAACCGGGCATGGTCATCGGCCGTGGCGGTTCAGAAATCGAAAAGCTCAAGGCTGACCTTGAAAAGAGACTCGGCAAGAGCGTTTCTCTCAACATCGTTGAAATCAAAAACCCCGATGTAAACGCTCAGCTTGTGGCTGAAAGCATCGCTTCACAGCTTGAAAGAAGAATTTCTTTCCGCCGTGCGCTCAAATCATCAATCGGCCGTGCCATGAAACTCGGCGCAAAGGGTATCAAGTGCCAGGCTTCAGGCCGTCTCGGCGGCGCTGAAATTGCGAGAAGCGAAACATACAAAGAGGGTACAATTCCTCTTCAGACAATCCGTGCAGACATTGACTACGGTTTTGCCGAAGCAAAAACAACATATGGACGTATCGGCGTTAAAGTATGGATTTATTCAGGCGAAGTTCTTCAGGTTTCAAACAACACTGAAAGAAAAAGACCCGAACGCCGCCGCAGAAATAACCGCAGGGAAGGAGGAGCTAAATAATGTTATTACCTAAGAGAGTAAAACGCCGTAAAGTGCAGCGCGGCCGTCTTAAAGGCTCAGCTCACAAGGGCAACAAAGTTACTTACGGTGATTACGGTCTTACAGCTCTTGAACCTGCATGGATAACATCAAGACAGATTGAAGCAGCCCGTATCGCAATGACCCGTTACATCAAACGTGGCGGTCAGGTTTGGATAAAGATCTTCCCGGATAAGCCGATTACAGAAAAGCCGGCTGAAACCCGAATGGGTTCAGGTAAAGGTTCACCCGAATATTGGGTAGCTGTAGTTAAGCCGGGCAGAGTTATGTTTGAAATCGCAGGCGTTGACGAAGAACTCGCAAGAGAAGCTATGCGTCTTGCGGCAAACAAGCTCCCGATCAAATGCAAATTCGTTACCAAGGCTGAGCAGGAAAAGGAAGGTGTACAGTAATGAAAGCTAGTGAAATCAGAAAACTGTCCGCCGAAGAGATGGACGCTAAGCTCGCTGAACTTAAAAAAGAGCTTTTCAATCTCCGTTTCCAGCAGGCTGTTAATCAGCTTGATAACCCAATGAGAATCAGTGCCGTTAAAAAGGATATCGCAAGAATCAAAACAGTTCAGCGTGATATCGAGCTTCACGGCACAAATTCCTGATAAGGAAAGGGAGGCTGAATAACTATGGAAAGAAACCTTCGTAAAACACAGGTTGGTATTGTAACGAGCAATAAGATGGAAAAAACAGTTGTAGTTACAATCAAGGATAAAGTAAGACATCCGCTTTACAAGAAAATTGTTAACCGTACCGTTAAAGTAAAGGCTCACGATGAAAACAATGAATGCGGAATCGGAGACAGAGTTCTTATTATGGAAACTCGTCCTCTTTCAAAAGATAAGAGATGGCGCGTTGTTAACATTATCGAAAAAGCCAAATAATTGGTGCAGCTAAAGGAGGCTAAACACAATGATCCAGCAGCAAACTTTACTAAAGGTTGCCGACAACACCGGTGCAAAAGAACTTATGTGCATCCGTGTGCTTGGCGGTACCGGAAGAAAATATGCTAACATCGGCGACGTCATTGTTGCTTCTGTCAAGAAGGCAGCACCGGGTGGCGTCGTTAAAAAGGGCGATGTTGTGAAAGCAGTTGTTGTAAGAACTGTTTCAGGCGTTCGCCGTGATGACGGAACATATATTCGCTTCGACGAAAACGCAGCCGTTATCATAAGAGAAGATAAAAACCCAAGAGGAACTCGTATCTTTGGACCCGTAGCAAGAGAGCTTCGTGAAAAAGACTACATGAAGATTCTTTCACTTGCTCCGGAAGTTCTTTAAGGAGGTGTCACGATGAGTAAGGTACATGTAAAAACAGGCGACCAGGTTGTAGTTATCAACGGCAAGTATCGTGGCGCAAGAGGTAAGGTACTTCAGGTAAGCCCGTCGGAAGGCAAGGTTATCGTTGAAAAAATCAACATGGTAAAGAAACACGTTAAGCCCCGTCAGATGGGTGAACCGGGCGGTATTATTGATGCCGAAAGCGCACTTTACGCTTCAAAGGTTCAGCTTATCTGCCCGAAATGCGGCAGACCGACAAGAATCGGTCACGTTTTCGTTGACGTAAAGGGTAAGACAAAGAAAATGCGCGTTTGCAAGCACAAAGACTGCGGCGCACAGTTTGAATAATAAGGGAGGAACATGACAATGGCAAGATTAAAAGAAGCCTATGTTAATGAGGTAGCGCCTGCATTAATGAAGAAATTCGGCTATAAGAGTGTTATGCAAATCCCGAAGATTGACAAGATCGTTGTCAATGTTGCATGCGGTGAAGCAAGCACAAACTCAAAGGTTCTCGACGCAATTGTGTCTGACCTTCGTCAGATCACAGGTCAGCAGCCGGTTCTCTGCAAAGCTAAGAAGTCAGTTGCTAACTTCAAGCTTCGTGAAGGCATGGTAATTGGTGCGAAAGTTACACTTCGCGGTGAAAAGATGTATGAATTTATTGACAGATTCTTCAATCTCGCTCTTCCGAGAGTTCGTGACTTCAGAGGCATCAATCCCAACGCTTTTGACGGCAGAGGAAATTATTCGGTTGGTATCAAGGAACAGCTTATTTTCCCTGAAATCGACTATGATAAGATCGACAAGGTACGCGGTATGGATATCTGCTTCGTAACAACCGCTAATACCGACGAAGAAGCAAGAGAGCTGCTCACTCTTATGGGTGCTCCGTTTGAAAAGTAAGAGGAGGAATATCTTATGGCAAAGACTGCAATGAAAGAAAAACAGAAAAGACCCGCCAAGTATTCCACAAGGCAGTACAACAGATGCAAGATCTGCGGCAGACCTCACGCTTATCTTCGTAAATACGGAGTATGCAGAATCTGCTTCAGAGAACTTGCTCACGCAGGTCAGATCCCCGGCGTGAAGAAAGCAAGCTGGTAAGCAATTGCAATTAATCAGGAGGTAAAGGAATAATGCAAGTAACAGACGCAATCGCTGATATGCTTACAAGAATCCGTAACGCAAGTTCAGCAAAACACGATTCAGTTAAAATTCCTGCATCCAACACTAAGAAGGCAATTGCTCAGATTCTTGTGGATGAAGGATACATCAAAAGCTTTACCGTTGAAGAAGACGGCAAGCAGGGTATAATGACCGTTAACCTTAAATACGGTCCGAACAAATCACAGGTCATCACAGGTCTCAGAAGAGTTTCAAAACCGGGTCTGAGAATTTACACAAGCTGTGAAGATATGCCGAAGGTAATGAAAGGTCTTGGTATTGCTATTCTTTCGACATCTAAGGGTATCATGACCGACAAGGACGCTCGCAAAGCTAACGTAGGCGGCGAGGTTCTTGCGTTCGTATGGTAAGGGGGTGCTGAAATGTCAAGAATAGGTAGACAGCCGATCGCAATTCCGGCCGGCGTTGATGTAACGGTTGACGGCAGCACCGTAACTGTAAAAGGTGCCAACGGCACACTTGTCAAAACATTCAACAAAAATATGTCAATCGCAAAGGACGGCGACGTAATCACCGTTACAAGACCGAATGACAATAAAGAAAACAGATCACTCCACGGCCTTACCCGTACACTCATCGCCAATATGATTGAAGGTGTTTCAAAGGGCTATTCAAAGGAACTTGAAATCAACGGTATCGGTTACCGTGCTGAAAAGAAGGGCAGCGATCTCGTTATGAAGATCGGCTATTCTCACGATGTTATTATGTCTGAAAAAGACGGCATCACAATAGAAGTTCCGGCTCCGAACAAAATCATCATCAAAGGCGCTGACAAACAGATGGTTGGTCAGTTTGCAGCAGAAGTTCGCGAAAAGCGTCCGCCGGAACCCTATAAGGGCAAAGGCATTAAGTATGCTTCAGAACATATTCGCCGCAAAGAAGGTAAAGCCGGTAAAGGCAAATAATGGTAAAGGAGTGAAATTAACATGGTCAGTAAACAAGACAGCAATAAAGCAAGACAGAAAAGACACGCAAGAGTCCGTGCAAAAATCAACGGTACTGCTGCTTGCCCCCGTCTTAGCGTATACCGTTCACTCAACCATATCTACGCACAGTTAATTGATGATGTAAAGGGTGTTACACTCGTTTCTGCTTCTACGACTGAGAAAGGTTTTGAGAACGGTGGAAACATTGAAGCAGCAAAGCAGGTTGGCGAGCTGCTCGGAAAACGCGCCGCTGAAAAAGGCATTGAAAAATGTGTATTTGACAGAGGCGGTTACATTTATCACGGTCGTGTAGCAGCACTCGCAGACGGCGCACGCGCTGCCGGCCTGAAGTTCTAAGAGGAGGAAATTGATTATGACAAAGATTGATGCATCAGCTTATGAACTTACAGAACGTGTTGTAGCTATCAACCGTGTTTCAAAAACCGTTAAGGGCGGCCGTATTATGAAATTCTCGGCTCTCGTGGTTGTTGGTGACGGCAACGGTATTGTTGGTTTCGGTCTCGGCAAATCAGGTGAAGTTCCCGACGCTATTCGCAAGGCAATTGAGGATGCAAAAAAGAACCTCATCAAGGTTGCTCTCAAAGGAACAACAATTCCTCACGAAATCATCGGTAAGTTCGGCGCAGGCGTAGTTCTTCTCAAGCCTGCTGCACCCGGTACCGGCGTTATTGCCGGCGGTCCTGTTCGTGCTGTGGTTGAAACAGTAGGTATCAAGGATATTCGTACAAAGGCTCTTCGTTCAAACAATCCGTGCAATGTTGTAAGAGCTACTGTTGACGGTCTTGCAAAGCTTCGTAACGCAGAAGAAGTTGCAGAAATCAGAAGCAAGAGCGTAAAAGAAATTTTAGGTTAAGGAGGGCGTGAAAATGGCAGATGTTAAAGTAAAGCTTGTAAGAAGTCTTATCGGCTCAAAGAAAGATCAGATTGCCACCGCCCATGCACTTGGTCTTCGTAAAATCGGCGACGAAAAAGTACAGCCGAACAACCCACAGACACAGGGTAAGGTGAAGAAAATCGCTCATCTTATCGAGGTAACCGAAGCTTAAGTTAAGGAGGTGCGAAAATTATGAAATTGCACGAACTTTCACCTGCCGACGGCTCAACAAAAGCTCGCAAGAGAATCGGCCGCGGTGCAGGTTCCGGTCAGGGCAAAACCGCCGGTAAAGGTCATAAGGGTCAAAAGGCCCGTGCAGGCAGAGGTATGCGTCCCGGATTTGAAGGTGGTCAGATGCCTTTGCAAAGACGAATCCCAAAGAGAGGTTTCGTAAACATCTTCAGAACAGAGATGGCAATTGTTAACGTTGCTTCACTTGAAAAGGCTTTTAATGCCGGCGAAACAGTTACAGTTGAAAATCTCGTTGAAAAAGGTCTTGTCAAAAAAGTCCTTGACGGTGTCAAGGTTCTCGGTAATGGTGAAATCACCAAGGCTCTTACTGTTCAGGCTAATGCTTTCAGTGATTCTGCAAAGCAGAAGATCGAAGCTGCAGGCGGAAAGACCGAGGTGATCTGAGAATGATAAGTACCTTCATAAATGCGTGGAAAATTGCAGATCTTCGCAAAAAAATGCTTTTTACCGCACTTATAGTTCTGATTTTCAGAATTGGCGCGGCCATTCCGGTTCCGTTCACAAACATCACAGACGGTATTACGCCCGAAGGCACAGAAACATTCATGAACTATCTTAATATGATGACCGGTGATGCTTTTAACTACGGTACAATTTTTGCGATGTCTGTAACACCGTATATTAACAGTTCAATTATTATCCAGCTGCTCACAGTTGCGATCCCCGCCCTTGAAAAGCTTTCAAAGGAAGGCGAGGAAGGCAGAAAGAAGCTTGCGACAATCACCCGTTATACAACGGTTGGGCTTGCTCTTCTTCAGAGTACAGCATACTTTATTTATTTAAGAGCCCAGAACTATATCGTAACAGATGCTCAAGGCAACCAGTTCACAGGTTTTGCCGCAGTTCTTCAGGGTCTTACAATTATCCTTGTTCTTACAGCCGGTTCGAGCTTTATTATGTGGCTTGGCGAACAGGTTAACGACAGAGGTATCGGTAACGGCGTTTCAATTATCCTCTTTGCAGGTATCGTATCACGCCTTCCGACCATCGGCACACAGATGTACGGTTACCTTCAGATGGGCGGCTTATTCTACGCTCTCGTTCCTATAGTAATTGTATGTCTGCTTGCAATGATAGCATTCATCGTATGGATGGATAATGCTGAACGCAGAATTCCGGTTCAGTACGCAAAAAGAGTTGTAGGCCGTAAGATGTACGGCGGCCAGAGCACACATATCCCCATTAAGGTTAATATGTCAGGAGTTCTTCCCGTTATCTTCGCTTCTTCAATTCTTTCTCTTCCGCCGACAATTAAAATGTTTATGAATGAAGATTCAATGAGAAAAAGCACAATAGCTTTCTTCAATATCTTCCAGTCAACACACTGGGCATATGCAATTATGTATTTTGTACTTATTTTGTTCTTTGCATATTTCTATGCGAGCATTCAGTACAACCCGGTTGAAATGGCAAACAATATCCGTAAGAACAGCGGTATGATTCCGGGTATCCGTCCGGGCAAACCGACAGCGGACTATATTAAAAAGATACTCAGCAGAATCACTCTTATGGGCGCGCTTCTTTTGAGCGTTGTTGCTCTCTTCCCGAACCTTCTGACATTGTTCACAACTCTTATCGGAAGACAGATGGCGCTTTCACTCGGCGGTACATCACTTATCATCGTTGTTGGTGTTGCTCTTGAAACAGCAAAATCACTTGAAAGCCAGATGATGATGAGACACTACAAAGGTTTCCTTGATTAATACAAAGGGAGTGACAAAGATGAAATTGATTTTTCTTGGTGCTCCGGGTGCGGGTAAAGGCACACAGGCTGAGGTAGTCAGCAAAAAGCTTGCCATTCCCGCTGTCTCAACGGGCAATATTATCCGTGCTGCTCTTAAAGAACAGACTGAGATGGGTATTAAAGCTAAGGAATTTATCGAAAAAGGTCAGCTTGTTCCCGATGACGTTGTAATCGGCATCATCAAGGAAAGACTGACTCAGGACGATTGCAAAAACGGTTTTATTCTTGACGGCTTCCCGAGAACAGTACCTCAAGCCGAGGCGCTTGACGATATGGGAATCGAAATCGACAAGGTTATAGATATCGAAGTACCGGACGAAAAAATCGCAGCAAGAATGTCCGGAAGAAGAGTTTGCGGCAATTGCGGCGCTTCATATCATCTTCTTTATAAGAAGCCTGAAAAAGACGGCGTTTGCAATGTTTGCGGCGGAGAACTTATTCAGAGAGCTGACGATAAGCCTGAAACAGTTCTCGACAGACTCGATGTTTATCACAAACAGACAGAACCGCTTATCGACTTCTATCGCACAAAAGGCAAACTTCGCGTAGTTGAGGGACAGGAAGAGGTTGCCGATACGTCGGCGCTTACCCTCAAAGCATTGGAGGATTAACATGATAGTGCTTAAAACGGCTCGTGAGCTTTCGCTCATGCGTGAAGCGTGCAGAATCTCTGCCGGGGCACTCCGCGTAGCGGGCGAAGCAGTCAGACCGGGTATTTCAACTTGGGAAATTGACCAAATAGCCTATGAATACATCAAAAGTCAGGGCGCAGAACCCAACTTCCTTGGTTTGTATGGCTTTCCCGCTACCGCATGTATTTCCGTAAACGACGAGGTCATTCATGGAATACCGAGCAAATCCAGAATAATCAAAGCCGGCGACATCGTCAGTATTGACCTGGGTGCAAAGATAAACGGCTTCAACGGCGATAACGCCGCCACCTTTGCCTGCGGTGAAATATCCGAAGAGGCAAGAAAGCTTATGGACACAACAAAAGAAAGTCTTTATGAGGCTATAAAATTTGCTGTTGTCGGAAATAAGATCGGCGATATCGCACATGCAGTTCAAACTTATTGCGAAGAAAGAGGCTACGGCGTTGTTCGTGAATATTGCGGACACGGTGTTGGCAAAAAACTTCATGAAGACCCGAGTGTTCCGAATTACGGTAAGGCCCATCGGGGTGTTCGCTTGGCTGCGGGAATGACACTTGCCATTGAACCTATGATTAATCAGGGTACGGCCGCAATAAAAGTTATGCCCGACGGCTGGACAGTGAAGACAAAAGACGCAAAGCTGTCGGCACATTTTGAACATACCGTTGCAATCACTGCTGACGGTCCCGTAATTCTCACAAAAGAGTGAGGCTGACATGGACTTTCAGAAAGGACAGATTGTAATATCACTTTCAGGTCGTGACAAAGGCAAGCTGCTTGCCGTCACCGAATGTAAAGACGGTTATATTCTCGTCTGCAACGGGAAAGAGCGTCCGCTTGAAAGGGCAAAGAGGAAAAATCCGCGCCACCTTCAAGCAACTTCAATGTTTATTGAAGAAAATTCAATGGCAACCAATCCGAGGTTAAGAAAAACACTAAGAACTTTGAGCGAACAAGGCAGGTAAAGCGTTATGTCAAAACAGGATATGATCGAAGTTGACGGAACAGTTGTTGAAGCATTGCCGAATGCAACCTTCCAGGTCGAACTTGAAAACGGACACAAAATTTTGGCTCACATCTCGGGAAAACTCAGAATGAACTACATTCGAATTCTTCCGGGTGACAAGGTTAAGGTTGAAATGTCTCCATATGACCTTACAAAGGGCCGCATTACTTGGAGATCAAAATAATCCGAAATTACATCGGTTCTGAATTTTAAAGGAGGTATATTCATATGAAAGTCAGACCTTCTGTAAAGAAAATTTGCGAGAAGTGCAAAGTAATCAAGCGCAAGGGAAAGATCATGGTTATCTGTGAAAATCCCAAACACAAACAGCGTCAGGGTTAAAGACGTAAACCATTTTTGGAGGTGAACTGACAAATGGCTCGTATACAAGGCGTTGACCTTCCGAGAGAAAAGAGAATAGAAATTGCTCTTACTTACATCTACGGTATTGGTCAGAAAACAGCAAAGGATATCATCGCAGCAACAGGAGTTAATCCGGACGTGAGAGTTAAGGATCTCAGTGAAGATGATGTTTCAAAGCTTAACGAGTATATTATCCACAACCTCACCGTTGAGGGTGATCTCAGAAGAAAAACCGCATACGATATCAAGAGACTCAATGAAATCGGATGCTATCGCGGCGTTCGTCACAGAAAGGGTCTGCCTGTAAGAGGTCAGCGTTCAAAGACAAATGCCCGCACACGCAAGGGTCCGAAGAAGACAATTGCAAACAAGAAGAAATAAGTCAAAATAGGAGGATAATATTATGGCTGCTAAGGTTAGCAAGAAAACTGCTGCCACACGCCGTCGCCGTGAGAAGAAGAATATTGAACGCGGTGCGGCCCATATTCAATCCACCTTCAACAACACGATTGTTACAATCTCTGACACACAGGGCAATGTAGTATCGTGGGCAAGTGCCGGTGAAATGGGCTTTAGAGGCTCAAGAAAATCAACTCCGTTTGCTGCTCAGACAGCGGCTGAAACAGCTGCAAAGACAGCAAAGGATTACGGCATGAAAACTGTTGAAGTATATGTTAAGGGACCGGGCGCAGGTCGTGAAGCTGCAATCAGAGCTTTGCAGACTGCCGGACTCGAAGTAACACTTATTAAAGACGTTACTCCTATTCCGCACAACGGTTGCCGTCCGCCCAAGAGAAGACGTGTATAACGGAGGTACTGATATATAATGAGTAGATACACAGGACCGGTTTGCAAGCAATGCCGCCGTGAGGGCAAGAAGCTCTTTTTAAAGGGTGACAGATGTTACACAGGCAAATGTGCCATTGATCGTCGTTCTTATGCTCCCGGACAGCATGGCCAGAACCGCAGCAAAAATTCTGAATACGGTCTTCAGCTTCGTGCAAAGCAGCAGGCAAGACGCTACTATGGCGTTCAGGAAGGCCAGTTCCACAAATACTTCCTTATGGCTGAGCGTAAGGCAGGCATGACAGGTGAAAACCTTCTCAAGATTTGCGAAAGCCGTCTTGACAATGTTGTTTATACCCTTGGCTGGGCTTCATCTCGTGCAGAAGCAAGACAGCTTGTTACACATGCTCACTATGAAGTAAACGGTAAGAAAGTTGACATTCCCAGCTACCTTCTTAAGGCAGGCGATGTTGTTTCTATCAAAGCAAAGAGCCGTGACAGTGTTAAGATAAAGGAAGTTCTTGAAGCTAATGCCTCAAGACCTGTTCCTACATGGCTTGACGTTGATGCAGAAAACCTTTCAGCAAAGGTTGTTGCTCTTCCGGAACGTGAACAGATCGGCGCACCGGTTGAAGAACATCTCATCGTCGAATTCTATTCCAAATAATAGAATAAGGTGAAAATAACATTTAATGCATTATAGGAGGCTTGGCATGATAGGAATCGAGAAACCGAAAATTGAGACTTCCGAATTATCGGCTGACGGTACTTACGGAAAGATCATTGTTGAACCGCTTGAGAGTGGTTACGGTATTACCTTAGGCAACAGCCTTAGAAGAACTCTTCTTTCCTCACTTCCCGGCTACGCTATTACAAGCGTAAAGATTGACGGAATTGTTCATGAATTTTCGACTATCCCGGGCGTAAAAGAAGATGTTACAGAAATCGTACTCAACCTGAAGCGAGTAATACTCAAAATTCACGGAGAAGGTCCGAAAACACTTTACATTGAAGCGAACGGCGAAGGTGAAATCGTTGCCGGTGATATTCAGTGTGACTCTGACGTTGAAATTCTCAACCCGGAAAGCCACATCTGCACTCTTGGCAATGATGCTCACGTAAGCATGGAGCTTACATGCGATTGCGGACGCGGATATGTTTCGGCCGAGCAAAATAAAGCAGCTCTGAAGCAACAACCGATTGGTGTTATTGCTATTGATTCGATCTACACACCGGTGCTCAAGGTCAACTATACAGTTGAGAACACCCGCGTTGGCCAGAACACAGCTCTCGACAAACTCACGCTTGAAGTTTGGACCGATAAAACAATTACGGCAACAGAAGCTGTATCTCTTGCGGCCAAGTTTCTCAATGAACATCTCGCTCTTTTCAGTAATCTGTCAGGAGCAGCGTATGATACAGAGATCATGGTAGACAAAGCAGAAGATTCAAGAGAAAAAATACTTGAGATGACCATTGAGGAACTTGAGTTGACTGTTCGCTCTTTCAACTGCTTAAAGAGAGCACAGATCAACACGGTTGAAGATTTGACCAAAAAGACTGAAGAAGAAATGATGAAGGTAAGAAACCTCGGCAAGAAGTCTCTTGACGAAGTTATCGGCAAGCTTCATTCATTAGGTCTAAGTCTCAGAACTGAAGAAGACTAATTTTAATTACGCTATAAGGAGTGATTTCAAATGGCAGGTACCAGAAAACTTGGCAGAACCAGCGATCATCGCAGGGCAATGCTCAGAGGCATGGTAACATATCTCTTGGAAAAGGGCAGCATTGAAACCACCGTTACAAGGGCAAAGGAAGTACGCGCCATGGCCGAGAAAATGATTACTCTCGGCAAAGACGCATCCCTTCATAATCGTCGTCAGGCTCTTGCTTATATCACAAAAGAAGATGTAGTTAAGAAGCTTTTCGACGAAATCGGTCCGAAATACAAGGAAGTAAACGGTGGATATTGCCGTATTATCAAAACAGGTCCTCGTCGTGGTGACGCAGCTGAAATGTGCATCATTGAGCTTGTTTGATTTAGATAGTACAAAGAATATAGAATAAAACAGGGGCTGTCTCAGTAAGGCAGCTCCTTATTTCTGCTTTGTTTTATTTTCCGTATGCCGCCTTTTCCAAAGAACAGGCAAACCGGGATAATTTACCGTCAAGCAGGGCGGCTTGTATTAATCAGTGATTCCTTAGAAAAAAATCGGATACAAGGCTGTACTTGATCCGATTTTTCATATATTGATTTACTCTGCTTTTGCATTTTTTGCGGCAAATTCTGCCTTTCCTTCGGGCGTATCACGATAATATTGAGTCTTTGGATTGGGATGTTTATTGTTCTTCCATATCTCTTCTGCTCTGGGCGCCCATTCTCTTGCAAACTTATCGCACTTGCTGCAAAGCTGTTCGGCAGATTCAGCACATTCGAGATTTGTTGATTTTGCACCGGTCTGAGAGATAATATTTCTAAGACAATCCGGATTTTCAAGCATCGGGCAGGGTCTAAGATGGTTGTCATTAAACGGTTGGTCGTGTCTGTACGCCATAAAGAGCGGACTGCGAAGTCCCTCAAGGAGAGTTTTTTCTCTGATGTTTGAATCCGAAAAATGAATGAATACGCAAGGCTCCATATCACCTGCGGCATTAATGTGGAAATAGTTTCTGCCGCCGGCAATACAACCGCCGACATATTCGCCGTCACCCTGGAAGTCCATTATGAAAAGGGGCTTTCCGGTTTTGTTGTTTCTTGTTTTGCGAACCCATTTATACATATATTCTCTTTGGTCAGGGTTCGGAATAAGCTCAACCGGTGCGTCCTTACCGACAGGCATATAGTTGAAATAAAGACCGAATTTGACACCGCAGTCAATCATTTTATCCATAAATTCATCGCTTGTAACCTGTTCAATATTTGCGCTTGTGTAGCAAACCGACATACCGAAAAGCAGACCGTTCTCTTTGAGAAGCTTCATAGATTCAAGGGCTTGCTGATACATACCTTCTCCGCGGCGGTCATCGGTCGTCTCTTTGCTTCCTTCAATGCTGATTGCAAGAGCCATATTGCCGACTCTTTTAAGCTCATCACAAAAGGCCCGGTCAACAAGTGTGCCGTTGGTGTAAGTAAGGAAAGCACAATCGGGATTTTCTTCGCAAAGGCGAATAATATCGTTCTTGCGAAGGGTAGGCTCGCCGCCTGTGAACATGAAAAGGTGAGTGCCGAGTTCTTTTGCCTGACTGACAACGCTTGACATTTCTTCAAAAGTAAGGTTTTCTTTGTGACCGTATTCAGCCGCCCAGCATCCTTTGCATTTGCGGTTGCAAGCGCTTGTCGGATCCATAAGGATAAGGAAAGGAATGTTGCATTTATATTTGTCTCTGTTTGTGCGAACGGCTTTCGTTCCGTGAACGCCTGCGCCAAGACCCATTGCAAGAAGCATTTTTTTGAGAACACCTCTGTCGGTCTGATTCAGAATATTCATTGCAAAGTCATAATAAACGCCTTCGCCTTTTTCGATAACCTCACGTATTGAGTCGAGATTTTTTTTAGGAAAAATGCCGCCGAGAAGTTTTTCAACAATGTCAAGAAGTTTTATAATATTACCCTGGGGGTCTTTGTCGATATATTTAAGAAGCTTATCAATGGTAACCTCTGCAAATTTGCGTTCGGTTTTTTCTTTAATGGTCATTCCCTTCGCCACGCAGCACGGAATTTGAAACAATCAAAAGTCCGGGATGCTTCCTTTCTTCACTGAAATTAAGTAAATGCTGAGAAAAGCAGTTTACCAAAAGTTTATTCATTATAGTATATCAAAATATTAAAAAAAAGTCTATAGAATTTTTTCAATAGATTATAAGTTTTTTTGAATTAAAATGATAAAAGTCAGTTGAATTTAGCCTTTATTTATTATATACTTTTTAGTATCACAAATAAACTAAAACGGAGAAAAAACGAAAACCGGATGAAAGAAACAACTAAAAACACGATAAAGGCCTTGTTTAAGGCAACGGCTGCAATGATAATTTTTGTCGTTGCCGTAATAAATTATGACCGGCTCAAAAATATTGACGTGCGTGCACTTGTTGAATCAAGTGCAAACACTGCAATTGCGATAGGAACAATTGAAGGGGTATTTTTAATAAAGTCGATTTTGTTCATTATTCCTGCATCGCTTATCTATATTTCGGTCGGTATGGCTTTTCCGACATGGCAGGCAATACTGATTAACCTTGTCGGTATAATAATCGAAGTGGCTGCGACATATTTCCTCGGTTTATTTCTCGGCGGCGATTATGTCAACAAGCTGCTTGCAAAGAGCAAAGGCGGCAGGAAAATTCTTGAAATGGAAATCAATAATAAATTTCCTGTTCTTCTCGGAATAAGAGCGCTTCCCGTTTTTCCGATTGACTTTGTTTCGCTTTTTTGGGGCGCATCAAAATGTAAATTTCCGCGTTACTTCTTTGCTTCAATAATCGGAATTATGCCGAGAGTAATACTTTTTACGATTTTGGGTGACGGAATTTATGACTATATACCTATACACCTGATTATCAAAATCGTAATTTGTGCAATACCTGTCGGCGTTGTGGTTTATCTTACGAGACATTTTATAAAGCAAAAGAAGGAACACGAAAAAGAAATATCAAATTAAAAAATAAAGACTGTTGTATTAATTTGTGATTACTTAATGGCTTTGAAATCAAAATTTTATACGACAGTCTTTTTATTTATTGTTCTTTTTTAATATTGGTTTCGTCAACTATGAAAACGGGACGTCCCTTTATTTCATTATATATTCTTGCAAGATATTCGCCGATTATACCAAGACTTACAAGAATTAAACCCGAAGCCAAGAGAACGACGGCGGTTATAAAATGACCCATGGCAAGAGAAGCCTTCGCAAAACGGAGAATTATATACACAAGTGCATACACAAAACCGGCAATACCCATTAAAACGCCGATGTAAAGCGGAAAACGAAGAGGGGAGTTTGTATAGCTTAAAATACCGTCAATTGCATACTTGAAAAGCTTTTTAAGGCTCCATTTTGATGTTCCTGCGGCGCGTTCACGATTTTCGTGAGGAAACCACTTGGTTTTGAATCCGACCCAACTGAAAATACCTTTTGTGAACCGGTTGTATTCAGTAAGCGAAAGGATTGCTTCAACGACCTTGCGCTTCATAATTCTGAAGTCCTGCGCACCGTCATCAATATATGTTTCTGTCATAGCGTTTGCAATTTTGTAAAATGCGTTTGAAAGCGCACTTTTAAGCCCGCCTTCACCTTTACGGTCAATTCTTCTTGCGGCGGCAACATCAAAGCCTTCTTCAAGTGCGCCGAGCATAGCGGGGATAAGCTCGGGACTGTGCTGCAAATCGGCGTCAAGAATACCCACATAGTCGGCAGAGCTGTAACGAAGACCGGACAGCATGGCGGCCTCTTTGCCGAAGTTTCTTGAAAAGGATATGTATTTTACTCTGCTGTCTTTTTCGGCAAAGCTTTTTATAATTTCGAGTGTTTTGTCCTTGCTTCCGTCGTTTACAAAAATAAAACTGTAATCGAACCCTTTAAGCGATTTCATAATTGGCGTAACTTCATTATAGAAAAGTTCAAGAACATCGCTTTCGTTAAAGCAAGGTACTATCATTTCAATTGTTTTCACAGGGAAGAACTCCTTTGCTAAGTTTGCTTTTCTAATTTTAACACTTTTGCGCTGATTGTGCAAGGCAAAATTAATTTATTAAGGAAGCACGCATGGCGTGGCAGGCATCGGCGGACATCGTCCGCAGGAATTACGCGGGCACGCATGGCGTGCGGCAATTACGCGAAGTAGTTTATGCAGGCTTTTACTCTTACGCCGCGAAACAACTTGCGTTGTTAACTGTAAAAATTTTAGTCAGCAG
>CANQLQ010000006.1 GCA_947624755.1 uncultured Clostridia bacterium
CAAGGCTTTTTGAATTTCGGCGGCGGTTCTTTCAATAGAATCAACCCTGTTGTGAAGATAATAGACCTGACCGCCGCGGCGGATTTCTCTGCCCATAGCTTCTGAAAGAACGGACATATCATATTCAAGCACATAGGTTTGAACGGGGTGCCGGTCAAGCGGCGGAATTTCAAGGACTGACATATCCCTGATACCCGTCATTGCCATATTGAGCGTTCTCGGAATAGGCGTCGCCGAAAGGGTAAGCACGTCAACGAGCGGAAAACGCTCTTTTAGTTTTTCTTTCTGAGCAACGCCAAAACGCTGTTCTTCATCGACTATCAAAAGGCCGAGATCTTTAAACTGAACCGAGTTTGCAATAATACTGTGCGTTCCGACTACAAGGTCGATAACGCCGCTTTTAAGATCCTTTTTTATTTTGTTTCTTTCAGAAACCGTGCGGAAACGTGACATCATTTCAATTTCAACCGGAAAACCGTCAAAACGCTTTTTGAGTGTCTGAAAATGCTGAAAAGCAAGAATTGTTGTGGGAACAAGAATCGCACATTGCTTTCCGTCGGCAATACATTTGAAGGCGGCACGAAGCGCAACTTCGGTTTTTCCGAAGCCTACGTCACCGCAAAGGAGTCTGTCCATAGGATACGGTTTTTCCATATCCCTTTTTATTTCGTTTATTGCCGTAAGCTGATCGTCCGTTTCGTCAAATTCAAACCTGCGCTCAAAATCGCTTTGCATATCTATGTCGGGAGAAAAGGCAAAACCGGGTGTGCTTGTTCGTTTTGCATATATTTTTGCAAGCTCTGCGGCTATATCTTTAACGGCGCGGCGTACCCTGTTTTTGGTTTTGCTCCATTCATCACCGCCAAGCCGGTTGAGCTTTACGGGCTTATCCGAGTCGCGCGGAGAAATATATTTTGAAAGAAGATCAAGCTGGGTGACGGGGATATAAAGCACATCGGTTCCTTTGTAGTTGATTTTAATGAAATCCTTCAGCTTTCCGTCAACTTCCATTGTTCTTATTCCGTCAAAGATTCCGATACCGTGGGCTTCGTGAACGACATAGTCGCCTCTTGAAATTTCTTCAAGACTAAGAAGGGCTTTTGCGTTTTTCTTTGTGGATTTTTGAATTTTTCTTCCGCTTTTCTGCGCTGCGCCTTTTCGGTATGAAATAAGCATAAATTTAAGCGACGGATAATCAATACCGCTGCTGAGTGTGCCGGGAATAACATTTACTGCGCTTTTTGAAAAATTGTCGGGTATTGTTTCAAAATATTGAACCTTTATCCCTTCGGCTTCAAGGTCTTTTGCGATACCTTTGGCATTCTTTTGCGTTCCGGCAAGAACAACACAAGTTTTTCCTCCGGCAATTCCCGGGGTAAGATCTTCGGTAAGATAGGAAAGTGTTCCGTCCCAGCCCGAAGAAGCGCCGGCATTTATACTAAGAAGCGAATGTACCGGAGAATCAAAGCTTCCCCTTGCAAAATTGTCGATATAAACCGCTCCGAGATTTTCATAGACCGAAACTATTTCATCCCAGGAAATATGGTAGTTATCTATACCTTTTGTAAGCTGACCTTCTTCAAACATCGCTTTGACATCTTCCGAAAAAAACTTTTCAAAACCGGAAAAGCTCTGTTTTACAGCTTTTGTTTCGAGAACAAACAAAACCGCATCGGTCATATAGTCAAAAAGCGTCGCTTTTCTTTCATAGGCAAGAGAAATATATTTATCGGCGCAAAAAATTGATACTCCGCTTTCAAGCTTTGCAATATCATCGGCTATGGTCTTTTTTGCTTTCTGACTGCCTCGGCCTTTTATATTTTTTGAAAATTCATTAAGCTTTTCAAGAAAAGCATTATTGCTGTCGAAAATGACCTCCATTGACGGGCAGATACGTATTTCATCAACCTGTTCGGTACGTCTTTGGGTTTCGGTATCGAAAAAAGAAATTGAATCAATTTCATCGCCCCAAAACTCAATTCGGGCAGGCTCTTTCATATCAGGAGAAAAAAAGTCAACAATACCGCCTCGAACAGAAAACTGACCAACCCCTTCAACCAGCTCACTTTTTACATAGCCTGCAAGCACGAGAGCGCAAACCGTTTCTTCAACCGATATACTTTTTCCGCAGCGCAGATTAACCGTTCTTTTTTTCAGTTCTTCGGGTGGTATGGTCAATTGAGAAGCGGCCTGTGCGGTGCAGATAATATAGCGGAAATTTCCCTCAAGTATTGCACCCATAACGCCGATGCGCTGCTGTTCATATTCTCTTGAGCAAACGTCGTCGCTGCTAAAATGAAAATCCCTCTCGGGAAAAACCAGCGCTCCGCCCGACATAAAATTGATATCTTCACATAGCTTTGCCGCAGTAGATTCGCTTTCGCAGATTATGAGAGCTTTACGTTCCAGTTTTTCGCAAAGAGCCGAAACATAGTGGGCTTTATGTATATCCGAAAGACCTATTACGCCCATAGGAAGACTCATTTTTTGTATTGACGAAAGGATTGAACCAAACTCTTCGCCGTTTTCAAGCACATTTAAAAATCCGTTCATACCAAAAGCCTCCTTTTTAAAAGCTCAACGCAAAAACCCCCTGTACCAAAAAAGTACAGGGTATTAAATTATAAATATAAACTTCCTTGGAATATGCTGCTATTCTATCCTATCAAAAGCCAAAAGTCAATATGATTTAAGATTTAATTATACGCAGCCCTGTTCAAGCATTGCTTCGCCGACTTTAAGGAAGCCTGCAATGTTTGCGCCTGCCATATAGTTGCCGTCCAGACCGTATTCTTTTGCAGCTTCATCACATGAAGCGAAGATGCTCTTCATAATATCACGAAGTCTTGCGTCAACTTCTTCAAATGTCCATGAAAGACGAAGACTGTTCTGACTCATTTCAAGACCGCTGGTTGCAACGCCGCCTGCGTTAGCAGCCTTTGCCGGTCCGTAAAGTATACCGTTTTCAAAATATACATTGATAGCTTCCGGAGTTGAAGGCATATTTGCGCCTTCTGAAACTGCGAAACAGCCGTTCTTTGCAAGTATTTTTGCGCTTTCTTCGTCAATTTCGTTCTGTGTTGCGCAGGGAAGAGCAATATCGCACGCAACAGTCCATACGTTTCTGCTGCCTTCATGATATTCGGCTTCCGGATGAAATTCGAGATAATCCTTGATGCGGCGGCGTTCAACTTCTTTAAGCTTACGCGCACAATCAAAGTCAATTCCGTTTTTGTCATATATGTAACCGTTTGAATCGGAAAGAGTTACAACCTTTGCGCCAAGTTCAGTTGCTTTTTTGAGTGCATAAAGAGCTACGTTGCCTGAACCTGAAATTACAACCGTCTTGCCTGCAAAATCCTTTCCGTTTGCGTTGAGCATTTCCTCGGTAAAGTAGCAAAGACCATAGCCTGTCGCTTCGGTTCTTGCAAGTGAGCCGCCGTAGGTAATACCTTTGCCGGTAAGCATACCTGTAAATTCGTTTGCGAGTCTCTTATACTGACCGAACATATAGCCGATTTCTCTTGCGCCTGTTCCGATGTCGCCTGCGGGAACGTCACAGTCTGAACCGATGTGTCTGTAAAGCTCGGTCATAAAACTCTGGCAAAAACGCATAATTTCTGTGTCGCTCTTACCTTTCGGGTCGAAATCGCTGCCGCCCTTCGCACCGCCCATTGGAAGGGTAGTAAGGCTGTTTTTGAGTACCTGTTCAAAGCCGAGGAACTTTATAATTCCGCTGTAAACGCTCGGATGGAGACGGATACCGCCTTTGTAAGGACCGATTGCGTTGTTGAACTGAACACGGAAACCACGGTTTACATGAAGCTTACCGTTGTCATCAAGCCAGGGAACACGGAAGATAACCTGTCTTTCCGGCTCAACAAAGCGTTCAAAAACGCCGGCTTCAACAAATTCCGGGCGGCGTTCAACAACCGGTTCAAGTGTTTCAAGAACTTCGGTTACTGCCTGGATAAATTCAGGTTCTCCCTGGTTGCGCTTTTTTACTCTTTCAAGAAGATCAATAAAATATTGATTTTTCATTTTAATCTGCTCCTTATGTTTATATTTATTCAAACGCTTTAGCGGTTTAAAACATTAGATATTTTACCACTATTTTTTTTTCGTTTCAATGACAGAAAAAATAAACATAACCGAATTTTTGAAGTAATTTTAGACATTTTATACAAACCTGTCGGTGAGTAATCGTTCACTTTGACATAATAACAACATAATGCACGTTTTTATTCGAGTAGTAAACAAAAACAGCCATTACAAGTATAATACCTGAAACGGCTGTAGATGTTACATTAAAGAAGATCTGAGTATTAGGGAAGCACTGATTAATACAAGCTGCCCTACTTGGCGGTAAATTATTCCGTCGTTTTGCCCAAAAATTCTCGTTAATACACAAAGTATTGCCTTAAATTTTTGAACAAACTGACGAAAAATTTCCACGCCAATTAGGACTCCCTGAATTAATCAGTGCTTCCTTAGATTTAATTAGAGCTTCATTATCTTATCAATAACACGTCCTGCGCTTTTGTTGTCAAAAAAATCAAAATTGAATTTTTTGAACCTTTCGTTTTTTCCTTTGTCAAACGGAGCTTCTATTGCCGAGATAATTTCCGCCGTTGTCCTAACAACTTTTCCGGGAACATAGGTTTCATAATCAAAATAAAAGTCGCGCGTTCCTTTGTAGCTTTCAAGGTCATAGGCAAAAAAAACCGTCTTTTTGTCAAGAAGCGAAAAATCCATACATATCGAAGAATAGTCCGTAATAAGAACATCGCAGGCAAGAACCAACTGCCGCACATCATCATAGCCGGTTACATCAATTACCCCTTTCGGCGTTTTGTCTGAATGCACCTGAGGGTGAAAGCGAACCAGAAGCGCATATTCATCTGCGAGTTTTTCATTAAATAATTCCAAATCAAAGTGAGAGAAAATTTCTCTGTCCTTTAAAGGGTCGTCTCTGAAGGTCGGAGCATAAAGCACAAGCTTTTTATCGGTAAGCCCGGGATAAATTTCTTCAAGTTTATTTTTGGACAGCTTATCGTTGCCAATTTCAAAAAGGTAATCCGTTCTCGGCGTTCCGAGAGGCAGAACAGCATTTTCTTTCACACCGAAGGCTTCGGCATAAAAGGGTACGGCATTCTTAGAAGAGCAGACAACAAAGCTGAGCTTTTTATTTGCCTCAATTTCATTTTTTCTGACGCCGTCATTCTGACCTATTGCAAAGCCGAATTTTTTGAATACGCCTTCACCGTGCCAAAGCTGGGTAATTACTGCTTCATCTTTAAATTTCATATTTGCCATCGGTAAAAAGTTATCGTTGAGAAAGACATATTTGCTTTCGGCAAGCTTTCTTGATTTTATAAAGAAAAAGCTTATTACCCGCAAAACATTGCTTGCGCGTATTTCAAGATCCTGCCTTGAAATAAAAACAAATCTGTATCCGCCTCGGTTTTTAAGTTCCTTATATATTTCTCCGAGACTGTCGTTAAAGTTTTCGTTGTGCATTGAAACGAGTGCAACCGAATTTTCCCGAAGTTTAAAAAGCCTTGCTGAAATATTGAATAAAAGAGCATAAATTTTATATATGGGCTTCTTTATCATTTTACTATCCTTTTAACAAGCATAAAGTTGATTGGTTTTATCATAAAGCCGTAAAACATTTCTTTGAGCTTTTTGGGAAGAGGTACTTTATAAATAATTCTGAATGTACGGATATCAAGTTTTACCGGTTTTCTAAAAATAACCTTATGCTTACCTTTTGCAAGCTTTAAGGCTTTTTTATAATAACCTTTGTCGTCAAGCACGACAAGATTACAGCAGGAGAGATATTCTTTCGGTATACTTTTCACTATGCTTTTCGGTACAATAACTTCAAACATAGGTGAGATCTGGTCGTAGATGCCATGGAAAAAGGCAGTTATATTTTTGTTTTTGAATTTGCCCGCAATTACGGAAATATTGGGATTTTGGGCGACCTCATCCTTTGACTTTGCAATGCTCTCAAGGTGAAGATCGGCTTCCTTTTCACAAAGCAATTCAAATCGTTCTTTTGTCATAAGAGAGCGAAGCCGGTTAAATTCTTCGGCACAGTATTTTACACATTCATCATCGCCGTGCCACATAAGACGGTAAAACTGACTGAGAAGAATGTAAGCGTCTTTATAAATAACTTCCTGAATGTATTCATCTTTGTCAAAGCTTTTGCCGGATTTTGCGACCGCTTTTTTCGCTTCTTCAAGAATAATTTTAAGTGATTCACTAAAGCTTTTCGCAAGGGCGCAGCTCACTGTCTGACTGACTGAAAGCCCTTCTTCAACGGTGTGCCTTCTGTAATAAAATTCGCTTTCCGATGTTCCGCAGATTTTTGCGCCGGTATAAACGTAGCTCATAAAAAATGCACCCTCTTCGCTGTATCTGTACGGCGGAAAACGAACACCCGATTTTACAAGTCTGTCGCGTTTATAGCACTTGTTGCTGACAAGAAAGTTCCAAAGAAGCGTAATGTCAAAATTATCAATATGCTCCATGCCGGCAAGCTTATCGGCAAACTTGTTGAATTTTCCCAAGCCTTTAATGCTGAAAACGCAAAGCCTTCCGATAACTATATCGGCGTCTGTTTTTTTTGCGGTATTGTAAAAGGCTTCAAGTGAATTTTCAGAAAAAATATCGTCTGCGTCAAGAAAAACAACATATTCGCCCGTCGCTTTTTCAAGACCGTTGTTTCTTGCGGCGGAGACACCTGCGTTTTTTTGAATATACGACTTGAAGATATCATATTTTGAAACATATTCATCTATGATTTTCTGCGTTTTGTCGGTTGAACCGTCATTGACAATGATAACTTCTATATCTTTGAGCGTCTGTGAGAGCATATTGTCAAGCGTTTCACCTATGAATTTTTCGCTGTTATAAGCGGGTATAATAACCGAAATAGCAGGCAAGTTTTTCACCTTCGTTCAATTATGGAATCACTGATTAATACAAGCAGCCCTGCTTGACAGTAAATTAAGGCACCCTGAATTACTCAGTGCTTTCTTAGAATTTTATGCCCCATTTGAGAAAATATTTGATAATTGATTCAATGTGTATCAAAAGGAGCTTTTTGTTTCGCTTGCTTTCTCTTTCCCAAAGATGTACAACGCTTGCCATGGGATAAAAAACAGCTTTGTATTTTTGCGAAACCCTTCTTGCAATGTCGCAATCTTCAAGATACATAAAAAATCTTTCGTCAAAACCGCCGAGTTCTTTAAACACGGAGGTCCTGAAAAACATAAAGCATCCCGTTGCGTTGGTAATTTCAAACGGCTTGTCGTCACCTTCGTCAAGCATACAGTATTCTCTCATAAGTTTTGACGGCTCGTCCCCCTTATGAAACCAATGTGTTCCAAGATAACGGATAGTTGGGCTGCGCTTGCCGAGCTGCTGAATACGTCCGTCCTCATATTTAATCTGCGGCGAGATAAGACCGACTTCTTCGTTTTTGTCCGCATATGAGGCAAGGACGGAAATCGTATCGTCTTTAAGAATAATATCGGGATTTATAACAACGTGGTATTTTGAATCAATGAAAGCAAGAACCTTGTTATGACCTGCGCCAAAGCCCTTGTTCTCGTCGGACTCAATAACCGTTACCTCGGGATACTTTTCTTTGATTAGCTTTGCCGTGCCGTCAGATGAATTGTTGTCAACAACAAAAAGCTCAAAGTTTACACCCTTTGTCTTTTCAAGAAGGCTTTCAATTGTGCGGCAAACCTTATCTTTGTTGTTATAGGTTACAATACAGCCCGAAACCTTGTAGTCGTTCATAACTTTCCTCTCACTATCCGTTTTATTTTCTAAAAAGCACTCTGCCGATAAGGCGTCTTATAATATATTGACGCCAGCGAAGCTTACGGGCAAAGCTGTTTTCTTTCTGCCCGGCTGTGGCATTGTTTCCGTGAACACGGTAATAAATCAGAGGTGTGTCGATAAATGTTACCTTTCCGTATATCTCACCGATAATGCCTATCCATTGGTCGTGCATCGGAACATATTTTGGAATTGGCATAATTTTTCTGAGAAGCTTGCGGTCAAACGCCATACAGCAGCCCATGTAGGAATTTTTGACTATATTTTTAATAACGCCTTTTTTGCTTTTGCGTTGCTCAAAAAAAGAATAGTTTATAATTTCAAGATTTTCGTTTGTAACATAGGCATTGTGAAGAACAAGAGTCGCGCCCTCATCGAACGCTTCCATAACACGTCTTACCTTTTCCGGCAGCCATACATCGTCCTGGTCGCAAAGAAAAATTTTATCGCCTTTGCAATATCTTATTGCATTAGTGAAGTTTGAAACGATTCCCTTGCCCTTGCCCTCAACGTAGACGACCCTTTTATCTTCCGACATAATGCGGCGGACTATCGTTTCGGTCATTCCGCCGGGCTTATCATCGGAAACAATAATTTCATCGCCTTTTCCAAGCTGGCTCAAAACTGAACGCAGTTGTTCTTCAATATATTTTTCGCCTTTATATGCCGCAAGTGCAACCGAAATCATAACTTCACTTCCTTTTTAATTTTAGTATAACACCAAAGTATATCTTTTACAAGTAAATTTTACTTGCAGGGTATAAGCTGTTCGTAATTGCCGCCGCTTAAATCTATTGAGATTAATTAAAAGAAAAAGGATAAACGAACAAGGGGCTGTCGCTCTTCGTTTTACCGATTTGCGACAGTCCCAAAATTGCTTAATCGAAAATTTACAGAAATAGGTTCAGCACCAAGCTGTGTCGCGGGGGAAGCGGCAAAGGCTTACATAAATCCAACCCGCGTAACTCCTGCGGGCGACGCCCGCCGCGTAACTCCTGCGGACGATGTCCGCCGCGTAATTGCCGCACGCCATGCCCGCCTAATCTTCGGAAAAGACGGCGGCAAACATTTCGAGTCCCGAAATTTTCATAACTTTGCTGCTTAAGTTTGAAACAGTTACTCCGAACATTCTGTTACCAATGCTCATCATGTGGGCATCTGCTCCAAAGACCATGTTGGCCTTTTTGTTCCACATGCCGTTGATGATATTATCAACCATTTTTTCGCAAGCGGTGGTTACCATATTCATAGCCTTTTGACTTCTTGCGCTGTTGTCTTTTGTATTCTGATTTTCAAAAATATTCGTCTTTGTAAAGCCGGGACAGACAAGTCCGAAATAGCACTTGCCTCTGTATTCCTCACGAACCGCTTCGGTAAAGCTCTTCAGTGCGGCTTTGCTTGCAGAATAAACCGAAGTTCCGGCAATTGAGCAAAGGGCGGCAGATGAAGACACATTTACAATGCCCGGATCTTCAGATTGCAAAAGAATCGGCATTAAATAATGCATTGAATAAATGCATGAATAGAAGTTGATATTTATTGCCCTTTCAATATAGTCAAGCGTATAGTGATCGAATCTGTCAAACTTTGGAAGAATACCTGCGTTGTTGATAAGTATGTCAGGTTTTATTCCGGCTTCGGTAATTTCCTTTGTAAATTTTTCCCAGTTCTCTCTTTTTGAGACGTCAAAAAGATAATAGGAAAAATAGAACGCTTTGTCACCAAGCTCTTCAATCTGCGCCTTGATTTTTTTCTCGTTTCTTGCAATACCTATAACTCTGCAGCCGTGGTCGCTTATGAGTCTTTTTACAAGTCCTTTTCCGATACCGCTTGAAGCACCGGAAACAATTACTGTTTTGTAATCAAACCAACATTTTACCATATTTTACCTCTTTTCTTTGTAATGAACTTCTGATTTAATCAGAGGTTCATTAATTTTTATCAAAGCCCATTTCTTCTTTGTAATTTATATTGTAAATGAACTTCATACTGATATAAATAATAAACGTGCCAAATGCAATAAGTCCCGCATAGAGCATTTTGATGTTTGCTGCAACCTGAGGAGTTTGAACAGCGGCAGTTTCAACAAAACCGACGGCTGAAAGTAAAACGGCAATAAGAGCCGAACCCAGACCCTGTGAAAGTTTGCGAAAGAAAGAATAGATTGCATAAAGCGAGCTTTCTTCTCTTCTTCCCGTTTCACGATAGCTTTTTTCAATACAGTCAGCAACAATTGCCCAAACCGTAATTTGAAGAACGCAGTTGCCGAGGTTGCCTAACATAAGTCCTGCTACCCAAATAATAATACCCGTTGAGTCCCGCGGAATCGGAAGGAAGGTCATAACCGCACCTGCAATTGTACTTATAACCGAAGTTATGCAGATAAACTTTTTCTTGCCCATTTTTGAAACGATTTTTCCTATGAAAGGCATAAGTGCGACAAGCGGAACATAGGAGGCAAGCGTCGCAAACGAAGCTTTTTGTGCATCGCCAAAATAGAACTGGAAAACAAGATTGCTCACAGAAGCCGTTGACATAAAGAAGATTACCGAAGAAACTGTTGCAATTGTAGCTCCAACCATCGGTCTGTTGGTAAAGAATGTTTTGATTGCCGAAAAATAGTTTACCTTTTCGCCTTCGGATTTTCCTTCCCTCAGCACTCTTTCGGTGACAAGCTTTCTCATTGCAAAAAGAATGAAGAAAGCGGCAACCGAGAAAATTATCGAAATTGTGAAAACTGAATTTGCACTGAGCCGGTTGTCGTCATCATAAACGATATTCGGAAGAAGCATAATGAATATCATTGCAAAACCCGCGCCTATGCTTCTGAATGTTGAAAGCGAAGTCCTGTCTTTGGGATCGTCCGATATTACGGAATGAAGCGAACCGTAGGGGACGTTTACCATTGTGTAGGCAACAGACCAAAGACAATAGGAAAGAAGACACCAGATTATTTTGCCTGTCTGATTAAATGACGTTACGGGAACAAAAATCATAATCGTCAGAACGACAAGGAAAAGTGAGCCTATCGAAATCCAGGGCATAAACTTGCTTGCGCTTTTGCCGATTTTTTTGTTGTCAACGAGAGTGCCGATTAGAATATCATTAATTGCGTCCCATGCTTTTGAAACAATAATTATCCATGCCCAATGCTTTGCCGAAAGTCCTATACATTGAGTATAGAACAAAAACATATAGTTGGAAACGAGCGAAAATGAAAGTCCGCAGCCAAAGTCGCCGAACGCATATCCAATCTTGTCTCGTATTCCAAACGGCCTTAGTTTACTATCCATAATGATTTTTCCTTTCATATGACCAAAGGCCAATTATTTTTTAACTGTTCTGAGATATTGGGTAACCATATCTTTTATATCGTCGTTAAGTCCGACAACTTTAAGGTTAAGAACCGTTTTAAGCTTTATTCTCTTTGTAATTGCAAGCACAAGCGGATTTGTAACAATATTGCCCGCAAAACCTTTTACCATAGCCTGAATTTCCTTGTTTGAAAGAATATCAGCAATATAATCGTCTTCGGAAAGGTAGTTGGGGTCTTTTTCATTTTCCGCAGGAACGAACCAGTTGCGAACCATCGAGGAAGAGCCTTCGGGAAGTGAATATTCTTTCGGATACTCCTCTACACCTTCAAATACCGCACTTTCTTTTATATTTCCGCTTGAGACGGTTACTACGTTCTCACCTTTGACAAAAGGCACGTCTTTAAAAGTAAATACGTGTTCGCCGCGGATAGTCTTTTTGTAGCCGCCGCAGGTAAGCGTAACACTCTTACAGCTTGAAGTTACCCTTACGTTATGAGCGCCGACAGTACGCAATTTATATCGCGAGCCTTCAATATGAAGGAAGCGTTCATCCGACCAGTATGCCTTGTAAAGATAGAAAGAGTCTTTCCTTGTTTTTCTGTCAATTGTGACAAGACCTTTGTTGTTTCTGCCTTTTACGCCGCCTTCGTTGCGAATTGCCGAACCGAAGTCAAACATATTCCAAACATATGAACCCCAGAGCCATTCGGTGGCATTGATTGTGTTAAGGTAATGCTCGTGAAAAAGTGACTGATAGCCTTCGCTGTAGTCGCCCTGATAAGGAGCGTCGTTATAATAACCGATAACAGCTTCCGCACCGTATTCCGAAAGACATAGCGGTCGGTTTGGGTTGGCCTTTCTAAATTTAGGGAGCCATTCGTCAAGTCCTTCACAAGTCTTTGCATACCAGCCGAAATAGTGGTTGTAGCCCAATATATCGGTAATTTGATTGAGCTTTGATTCAACGCCGCACATTGTAAGCTGGGCGCAGGTTGTCGGTCTTGACGGATCGAGAATATGTGCGTATGCATTTAGCTCGGAAATGGCTTCAACAAGCCTCGGCGTGTCGCCCTGCATTGAAATTTCATTTTCAACGCCCCAGCAGAAAATTGATGCGTGGTGCATATTCTGCTTGATAAGCTCTTCAAGCTGTGAAAGAGCATTATCCTGCTTTTTTGCGGAAAATCTTGAAATAACGGGAACCTCCGCCCAAACAAGAAAACCGATTTCATCGCAAAGACTGTAAAATTCTTCAGCCTGCTGATAGTGTGCAAGACGAATAGAGTTTGCGCCCAATTCTTTAATAATTGCAAGGTCTTCCTCGTGCTCTTTGAGCGTCAAAGCGTTACCGATGTTTTCTCTGTCCTGATGACGGGATACACCTTTGAGCTTAATATGATTGCCGTTAAGGAAACAGCCTTTATCCGCGTCAAACTTCACTTCACGAAAACCGAATTTAAGTTCGGCCTTGTCGATTTCATTTCCGTCTTTTAAAAGAGTTGCACGAAGAGTATACAGATACGGATTTTCAAGACCGTTCCAAAGGATCGGGTCATTTACATGAAGCTTTTGCTTGTCGCCGGCGCTCGCCGCGACCTTTCCGTCTTTGTCAAGCACTTCATAAAGAACACTGACGCCGGTCTTGTAGCCGGTAATTATAGATTTAACATAAACGTCACCGTTGACCTTTGCGGTTACGTAAACACCTTTACTTCCAAAGTCGTCGAGTGAAAAATGTTCATCGGGAATATCGTATATGATTTTAGCATAGCGGTAGATGCCGCCGTAAAAAGTGAAGTCTGCGGTCTCGGGATAAATAGTTTTCTCGGTGCTGTTGTTGACTTCAATTTCAAGGAAGTTCTTCGGCGAGGTGAGGAAGCCGGTTATGTTAAAACGGAAAGTCGAATAACCGCCCTTGTGAACGCCGACCTCTCTGCCGTTTATTGTAACTTTGCAGCGGTTGTTTACACCGGCAAGTTCAAGGTAAACCGTTCCCGAATATTTACCGATAATTTTTGTGTATGTGCATTTACCCATGTAATAGGTAATATCTCCGCCCTGGCCGTCAATACCGTTCCAGGTATGCGGAAGATCAACTGTCTCTTTTTCTCCTTTTTTTTCAAAGATCCAGTTTTCGTTAAGCTGTTCAATTTTCTTCATCGTGTTTCCTCCGGATAAATTGTATATTAAAGGAAGCACTGATTAATTCAGGGTGTCCTAATTGGCGAGGAAATTTTTCGTCAGTTTGTTCAAAAATTTGAGGCAATACTTTGTGTATTAACGAGAATTTTTGGGCAAACTGACGGAATAATTTACCGTCAAGTAGGGCAGCTTGTATTAATCAGTGATTCCTAAAGTATAGTTCATATTCTAATTATGACTATACCGTGTTTACACTAAAAAATATCTCGATTCTTGGCTTGCTATTTATAAGCCCATACGAATAATTGCAGTTTCTGTTTGAAATATAAAATTTTACAAATAGGTATAACCAAATTCCGTTTATAAACAAATGTAAAATATCAAAGAAAAAACTTACTAATTTATTATAATAATTTTACCTTTTTTTGGAAAAAATGTCAATAGTGTTAAACTTATTAAAATTATATGACTGAAAAATTAATTTTAAATCATTGACAAAATTAACAAGCTTGATATATAATAGCATTCTGTAGGCTTATGCTCTTTAAAGTATGGGCATATTCCCGTATACTTCAAAAGCGTCGGACATCATATCGCGCCGCTCCTTTTACTTCTTTGCGATATGTCCCGTTTTAAATAAAAACTAAAAGGAGGTTACAACAATGAAAAGAACTTACCAGCCTAAAAAACGCCACAGAAAGATGGAACACGGTTTTCGTAAAAGAATGGCGACAAGGAACGGTCGCAAAGTTCTTGCTCGCAGACGTGCAAAGGGCAGAAAGCAGCTTTCTTATTAATGAAGCAGTTTGACTTGATTTTGTTCACAAAGCGTTGGGATTGATTGAAATGCAAACTTATGTTCCGCTAAAAGAAAACAAGGATTTTCTGCGTCTTTATTACAGAGGCAAAAGCTCGGCAAAACCATCGGTTGTTGTCTACGGTTCAAAGAACCGAGTCGGCACAATTCGTGTCGGCATCACAACGAGTAAGAAAATCGGCAACGCTGTTGAACGAAACCGCTCACGCAGGGTAATAAGAGCTGCATTCCGGCAGGTACTTAAAGACTACGAGATAAACGGAAACAGGGATATTGTTTTTGTTGCGAGAACAAGGACAAAGTTCCTCAAAAGCACTAAGGTATACGCCGATATGCTTGAAGCTCTTCGTCAAATCGGTGCGGTAAAATGAAAGACATTCTTTTGAAAATAATACGTTTTTACCGGAAGCATATTTCTTCTCATCTTCCGCCGATGTGCCGCTATTATCCAACCTGCTCCGTTTATGCAGTTGAAGCAATTGAAACGCACGGCGCATTAAAAGGCTCGCTCCTTGCGCTGTGGAGACTTCTTCGCTGCAATCCGCTGTCTGTCGGCGGTTACGATCCCGTTCCGCCGAAAAAGGACAAGCGCCGTAATTGTAGGCATCATTAATGCTTACACCCTCTTAGTGTGACAAAAATAACTTCACGAAAGGGAAAATCAATGTTCGCATTTTTTTATTCTATTTTCGGCTATATGTTTCGTTTCCTTTATGCATTCATAAACAACTATGGCCTTGCGCTTCTGATTTTCACATTATTTTTCCGCATAATCATTCTGCCCTCAACTGTCAAGACACAGAAAAGCTCGGCAAAGCAGGTTCGTCTTCAGCCCAAACTCAAAAGGATAAGGGAAAAGTACCAAGACTATGCGCCAAATGAAAGAAACCAGAAGATACAGGAAGAAACCAATGCGCTTTATCAGCGTGAGGGTTACAGCGCAATGACTGCAAGCTGTATGCCCCTTCTTTTCCAGCTTCCGATTCTCTGGGGTCTTTACGGTGTTGTACGTCAGCCGCTTACCTATGTTCTTCAAATTCCGCAGCAGCTTATTACAGCGTTGTCAAATGTTGCAAAAAGTGAGCTTGCCCTGACGGCAAGAACAGGCGCTTATGTTGAAACAACTGTCATAACGCACATTAATGAACTTATCCATAAAATTCCCGAAACCGCAGCTATGTATGCTTCGGATATTCAGAAAATCAGAGATTTTGATTTTACTGTTTTCGGAATAGACCTCGGTGTAATTCCAAGTTTTTCAACCGTAACACATTGGAGTGCATCTGACACGGCCGCAAAAATCCTTATTCTTATTCCGGTGTTGTCTTTTGCAACGTCAATGCTTACAAGCGTACTTACTCAGGTAAGACAGAAGAAGAGTAACCCCGGCGCAATGGAAAACCAGCAGATGATGGGCTGCATGATGCTTATGATGCCGCTTATGTCTTTGTATTTCACTTTCCAGTTCCCGGCAGGTATGGGTATGTACTGGATTTTCTCTAACATTATTGCATTCTTCCAGACGCTTATTCTCGGACAGCTTTATGCACCAAGAAAGGTTATCGCAAGAATAATGGTTGAAGAGACAATTGAAAGACGTTCTTATGAAAATAACAAGAAAATAATTGCATTAAAAGAAGACGCAGAATAATTTAAAATTTACCGACAAGTCGAACACCACGATTTGTTTTAAGTTCCATTTTTATGTTAATTAACGGTGGTGATAAAATGATTAAAGAAGCTATCGCAACAGGCGCAACAGTCGAAGAAGCCATTGAAAAGGCCAAAGCGGCGCTTCAAGCTCCGCTTGATGCTCAGGTTGAAATTGAAATTCTTGAGATGCCGAAGAAAAAGGTACTCGGTCTTTTCGGCGGCGCACCGGCAAAAGCAAAGGCAAGCTATGATGCTTTTGAAGAAAAGAAGAGCGCGCCTGCAAGGGCTGCAAAACCGGCAAAAGCTCCAAAAGCAGCTTTTGCACAAAATAAAAAAGCTGCCGAGGTAAAAGCTGAAGCTGTACAGCCAAAGGCTGTACCAGAAAAAGAAGAGCCTGTTGTTACAAGAGAAAAAATTGATATAAGCACAAAGCCTTCTGTTGAAATCGCAGTAAACTACCTCAAAGAAGTAGTTACCGGAATGGGCGTTGAAAAAGCAGAGGTTGAAGCTTTTAAAACTTCAGAAAATGAAATTATTCTTGAACTCGATTGCGGCGATGATTACGGTATTGTAATCGGCAGAAGGGGAGACACTCTCGACGCTATACAGTACCTTACAAGACTTGCAGCAAACAGAAAGAAAGCTGACGAAGATTATTCAAGAATTTCAATTAATGTCGGCAATTACCGTGAAAAGAGAAAGACAACTCTTGCTGAACTCGCAAAGAAAAATGCTCAGAAGGTTCTCAAATACGGCAGAAACGTAACCTTTGAACCGATGAATCCGTATGAAAGAAGAATCATTCATACAACAGTTCAGGAAATTGAAGGCGTTACATCACACTCTGTTGGTTCAGACTCGGAAAGAAGAGTTGTTATTACTCTTGAAGAAGGCGTAAAACCGACTCATCCTTCAAAGGGTGGTTATAACAGAGGACGCGGCGGCCGTCCGAACGGCGGCAGACCGAGAAACTCAGCTCCGAGGTCAGATGCTCCGCAAAGAGCGCCGAAAACCGATGCCGGGGCAAGCGGAGTTTCACTTTACGGCAAAATAAATTGATAGAAAAAAGGGTTGTTGCAAATCGGTAAAGCGAAGAGCGACAGTCCCTTTTTTATTGTGTAAAATATATTTTTATTAATCGGTGATTACCTTATGGAGGTGTGGATAATGGAAATATGGGACGGATTAAAAAAGGACGGATCTCTTGCCGGAGCAGACCTTGTTCGCGGGGAAATAATACCGGACGGCTTATATCATCTTGTGTGTGATATTCTTGTAAGACATACAGACGGAGATTACCTGTTGATGCAAAGAGATTTTTCAAAGGAAATATACGGAGGATATTATGAAGCAACAGCAGGGGGATCGGTTTTGAAAGGTGAGGACAGTCTCACCTGTGCAAAGAGAGAGCTTTATGAAGAAACCGGCATAGACGAAGGGCTTTTTGAAGAACTTGACAGATGTATTTGTGAACATGATAAAAGCATTTATCATACGTATTTGTGCGTTACTTCTCATGATAAAAGCAAAATCACGCTGCAAAAGGGCGAGACTATTGCGTATAAATGGGTAAGTGAACAAGAGTTTATTTCCTTCATAAATTCGCAAGAAGCAATTGAACCTAAGATTAGACGATATAAAAGCTATTTTGAAAAAATGGGATATTTAAGGAAGCTCTGATTAAATCACACATAAGGCTTAATACTAATCTTGCTTGCAAATTTTCCGTGATGCTTTGCCAAAATATTCATGTCTGTCGCAAATTGAATTTTTAATAAATCGCGTAGGGGCGACCCCATGTGGTCGCCCTGTAAATTTGAACTCGTTTTGGGGGCGACCACATGGAGTCGCCCCTACGCGATTTAATCAGTTATTCCTTAATTTCTTAATTTGTGCAAATTATCGGTTTTGACTGCCGTCGGCGAACTTTTCTTTTGAAATAAAAGTTCCAAAAGAAACATTGCTGACGTACGACTTCGCTCAACCGTTTCAATGTAAAGTATTTAAGCCGAGTTGTTTCGCGGCGTAATAGTAAAAGTCTACATAAATCTACCCTGCGTAATTGCCGCACGCCTTGCGTGCCGATGTCCGCCGTTCAAAGCGGGTCGCTTCGCCTATAGACCGATTTGTACTTTGCCCCCTGTGGTAAGTTTGTTTCTTATTGTTTTAGCTGTTATAAAGAGAGAAAATGCGGTTTGTGCCTCAGGATAAGGTCTGTTGTAAAGGCTGGTTCTTTTTTATTGATTTTTAGTTAGTTATTTTTTATCTTAGTCTGTGATAGACTTCTTTTCGCGGGGTTCATTTGACGTTAAATATAAATTTGTCCCGCGTAATTCGTGCGGGCGATGCCCGTGGGCGACCACATGGGGTCGCCCCTACGCGTGCCATAGTGTTAGTATCAAGACCTACATAAATCTAACCCGTGGGCGATGCCCGCCGCGTAACTGCTGCACACCATGCGTGCTGAGCGTTAGATTTAATCAGAGCTTCCTTAAAGGTTTAATAATTTCGGTATATTGTAATAAAGACGGCTTGTTCAAAATGAAGCTTTGATATAAAATATGGGACTATCAATTATGACAGCCCCATCTTTTTGATTTTGTATAAAGAATATAATAAAAAATTTTTTCACAAACAGAGTATTTTGAATCAATCAGAAATACCCCGAAACTTTTTACTTTTTTCTTGAAACCTTGCGTGTGATCGCCTTAACGATTTCAACAACCGGAATAACGCTTATTGCAAGACCGATTGAGATTGCATAATCAACTGCTCCGATAGGTTCAAAGCCGAATGCGTTTGCAAGGAACGGTATTTCAATAACAGCGGTTGTAAGAACAAGTGAAGCCGCCATTGAAAGGTAAAGAGCAATATTGTGCGAATGATCCCTGACCATCATTGTAATCACGCTTCCACGCTGTGAGCGCATATTGATAGAGTGGAAAATTTCAGCCATAGACATTGTAAGGAATGCCATTGTCATACCTTCCTGACATTCGGCAATGTTCATAAATGCCCAATGACCTGTATCTCTAAATTCACCGATAAAGAACGCCGCAAGGGTAAGAATCGTCACAAGAATACCTTGATAAAGACAGTCAATACCCATACCGCCCGAGAATATACCGTCGCTGCTGCTTCTTGGTTTGCGGTTCATAAGGTTGCTTTCGGGCTTTTCAAGACCGAGGGCAAGGGCAGGAAAGCTGTCGGTGATAAGGTTGATGAAAAGAAGGTGAGGCGGTCTTAGGATAGTGAAATTGAGAAGCGATGCGAAAAAGATTGAAAGCACTTCCGAAAGGTTGGACGCAAGAAGGAACTGAATAGCTTTTCTTATGTTGTCATAAATTCTTCTGCCTTCCGAAACTGCGCCTACTATAGTTGCAAAGTTATCGTCGGCAAGAACCATATCGGCAACATTCTTCGTAACGTCTGTGCCGGTAATGCCCATTCCGATACCGATATCTGCACTTTTAATAGAGGGCGCATCATTAACGCCGTCGCCGGTCATTGCTGTTATCATACCTCTTGCACGCCATGCATTGACAATTCTTGTTTTGTGTTCGGGCTGTACACGGGCATAAACAAATATTTCCGTAACTTTATCTGCAAAATCTTCATCGCTGATTTCATTAAGCTCCGCGCCTGTTATCGCGTGCGACGGGTCATCAATAATACCAAGCTCTGTTGCAATTGCAACGGCTGTATCCTTGTGGTCGCCGGTAATCATGATAGGTGTAATTCCTGCGCTTCTGCATTCATCAATCGCCGCCTTTACCTCCGGGCGAACCGGGTCGATCATGCCGGCAAGGCCGACAAATGTAAGGTCTTTTTCAAGCGCTTCGGGCGAAAAATCCTTCGGTGCGGTCTCATAGGTTCTTCTTGAAACGGCAAGCACACGAAGCGCCTTGTCCGCCATGGCCTTGTTCGATTTAAGGACTTCGGCGCGAAGCTCGTCTGTGAAAGGAACGACCTTACCGTCTTTGAGAACAGATGTACATCTTTTAAGAATTTCATCGGGCGCACCTTTTGTGTATTGAACAAAGCCGTTTCCGTCCCTGTGAACGGTGGAAATCATTTTTCTGCCCGAATCAAACGGAGCTTCGCCGATTC
>CANQLQ010000007.1 GCA_947624755.1 uncultured Clostridia bacterium
CGTCAGTTTGCCCAAAAATTCTCGTTAATACACAAAGTATTGCCTCAAATTTTTGAACAAACTGACGAAAAATTTCCACGCCAATTAGGGCACCCTGAATTAATCAGCGCTTCCCTAAAAAACTAAGAGCTGCCCTTACCGAGACAGCTCTGTTTTTATTGCGTTGTTATTCTATTACCCAAAGAAAGCTTTATGAACTGCTTCAACAGCTTTGTCTGCAAGATCTTTGTCAATAAGAACGGAAATTGTAATTTCGCTCGTTGAGATCATACCAATATTGATACCTGCTTCATAAAGCGCACCGAACATCTTTGAGGCCGTGCCTGAATGCGACTGCATACCCGCGCCAACGATCGATACCTTTGCAACGCTTGTGTCGCAGGAAACCTTTGCACCTTCAAGACCGAAGATATCTTCAAGAATTTCAACTGCTGTTTCTGCGTTGTCCTTTGCGCAGGTGAAAGAAATATCCTTTGTGCCGTCTCTGCCGACAGACTGAAGAATAACGTCAATATTGATTCTTTTTGCGGCAAGTCTTGAGAACATTTTGAATGCGTTGCCCGGAATATCCTTCATTCCTACAACTGAAATTCTGGCTACGTCCAAATCTTTTGTAACGCCTCTGATTAACATTTTCTCCATTTTAGCTACCTCCTTGACTATTGTACCCGGTTCTCTTTGAAGACTTGAAAGAACTTCAAGCTCCACACCGTATTTTTTTGCCATTTCAACCGAACGGTTGTTGAGTACCTGAGCGCCGAGAGTGGCAAGCTCAAGCATTTCGTCATAAGTGATATCCGTAAGCTTCTTTGCGTTCGGAATTTTTCTTGGGTCGGCGGTGAAAACACCGGTTACGTCAGTAAAAATCTGACAACGGTCCGCATTAAGAGCGGCAGCAATAGCAACTGCGCTTGTGTCTGAACCGCCTCTGCCGAGAGTCGTAAGGTCGTCTGCCTTGTTAATACCCTGAAAACCGGCAACGACGACAATTTTTTTCTTGTCAAGCTCGCTTTGCAGCCTTTCGGGCTTAATGTTGCTGATTCTTGCCGAACCGTATGCGCTGTTTGTGTTAAAGCCTGCCTGCCAGCCGAGAAGTGAAATAGCCGGACAACCGAGACTTTCAATTGCCATTGCAAGAAGTGAAATTGAAATTTGCTCACCGGAAGTGAGAAGCATATCCATCTCTCTTTTTGAAGCTTTGGGATTGATTTCGTTTGCTTTTTCAATAAGATCATCTGTCGTGTCGCCCTGAGCCGAAACAACAACAACAACGTCATTGCCCTTTTTGTAAGTGTCGGTTACAATTCTTGCAACATTCATCACTCTTTCAGCGTTGGCAACGGATGATCCGCCGAATTTCTGTACTATCAGTGCCATAATGATCGCCATGCGATACAGATAACATCAAAATCTATGTTGAGTATCCGTGATCGTCCTTTCTGTAAATTTTCTATACGTCCGGACCGCTGAGTCGGTGCCTGATTAATAATCTGTAACCCTTATTGAGCTAAGTGTTTCAAGCTTTGTTTCTTCAAGCTTTTTGCGAAGTTCGCTTTCGGGTTTTACGTCCGTGATGAAAACAATTTCACCGTTCTTTTCTTTTACGTCACAACCGAAAGCAGCTTTTGCTTTTTCGGCCGCACCTTCCGTGGCCTTCGCTCTTATAAACAAAGAAGTTTCCGCCTTGAGATAATCTTCAATAAAGTCTTTCTTTTCGTCGCCCCAGCCGAAGAATTTCCTCTTTTCGCAGTTTGATGCGCAGTCAATCACATCACCTACAACTGCGCTTGCTGTTGCAAGCTTGCCTGCGCCTTTACCGTACATAAGAATGTCGCCGGTTGCGTCGCCTCTTACAAGACAGGCATTGAAAACGCCGTTAACTCCGGCAAGAATACTTGATTTGCTAACAAGGGCGGGGGAAACCATAATATTGATTTTTCCATTATCGAGCATTTTTGTCCTTGCGATAAGCTTGATAACATATCCAAGCTCACTTGCACATTCAACGTCATCAAGTGTGATTTTTGAAATTCCTTCGGTATAAACTCCGTCGGGATAAACGTGACTGCCGAAAGCGAGGGAGGCAAGAATACAGATTTTTCTGCAAGCGTCATGACCTTCAATGTCAGCTGTCGGGTCTTTTTCGGCATAGCCTTTTTCCTGAGCGAGCTTCAAAGCATCGGCAAAGTCCATTTTATCCACTATCATTTTATTTAAAATGAAGTTTGTTGTTCCGTTGAGAATACCGGCAATCTCGCTTATGCGGTTGCCTGCAAGACAGCGGCTTATCGGGCGGATTATGGGAATACCGCCGCCGACACTTGCCTCAAACAAAAAGTTGACATTGTGTTCTCTTGCGATAGAAAGAAGCTCATAACCTCTTTTTGCAACAAGCTCCTTGTTTGATGTAACAACGTGTTTGCCTTTTGCAAGGCATTTTGAAACGAAGTCAAAAGCCGGGTTTACGCCGCCCATCGTTTCAACGACAATTTTTACTTCATCGTCATTAAGAATGTCGTCAAAATTTTTCGTCATAAGGTTAGCAAATTCGCTGTCTTGAAAATCTCTTATATCGAGGATATGTTTCAGTTCAAGATCAACATTGCTGTTTTCTTTGATTGAGCCGGCATTTTTCTTGATAACTTCCCCAACGCCTGAGCCGACAACACCAAAGCCGATAATTGCAACATACATCAATACGCACCTCTTTTTTTCTGTTTTAATTACACCGTAATATGTTATCACATTTTGTCAAGATATAAAAGTGTTTGCGGCAAAAAAATTTTATTTTGTGAAAAGCATTGATTTTAATTTCATATTAAGTTACTATAATATATATAAATAACAAAAAATTACAAAGAAAAAGGAGTTGTTTGGAGTTATGGAAGTTGAAAAAAGGCGCAAGACTATAATAAATGTGCTTTATTTTGCTATTATTATTGCTTTCATTCTTCTGGCCGTAAGGTATGCCCTTGGGGTATGTATGCCGTTCGTTATAGCATTTATTGTTGCGGCAATTCTTCAAAAACCTAAAAATTTTCTCGTTAAAAAAACACCGCTAAAAAACGGTCTTGCTTCGGGAATATGCGTCCTTCTTACAATTATAATTTTTATTGCGCTCATTTCCCTGATAGGTGTTCGTGTTGCAAGTGAGGTCAAGGGCTTTATTGACTATATTGTAATACAGCTTCGTGACTTCGACAAGGTTATTGACAATATTGAAGCATGGCTTATAAATCTGATTTCATCACTGCCCGAATTTTTGAGAAATACGCTTGGTGATTTTGTTTCCGGACTTTTTGTTAAAATAAGAGAGGCTTCTGCCGGAGAAAGCGAACAGCTTGCCGGCGAAATAACCGGCGGTCTTGCCGGAAACTTCAGCGTTTCGTGGATAACTACACCGATTAGCGGCGTAATTTCAACAGCAAGCAAATTGCCGTCAATACTTATCGCGGTTGTAATTACAATTGTTGCGTGCTGTTTTATGACGAGCGAATTCCCGGCAATTGCAAATTTTATTAAAATTCAGTTCCCAGAAAACAAAAGGGGAGATCTCGAAAGGGCAAAGGTTATTTTGAAAGATTCGCTTAGCAAAATGGCAAAAGCATATCTTCTCATTATGTTAGTTACGTTTATTGAAATAAGCGTTGGCCTTACCATTTTGAGATTTATCGGCGTGTTTGAGTCAAATTATATTGTAATTATTGCAGTGGTAGTTGCAATTGTCGATATTATACCTGTTCTCGGAACAGGTACGGTAATTATCCCCTGGGCTATTTATTCGTTTATAATCGGAAATGTCGGAATGGGTATAGGTCTTTTGGTAATTTATGCCGTTGTTTCGGTTCTCAGACAAGTAATTGAACCTAAGCTTGTTGCCGGCCAGCTTGGACTTTCACCGATAATTACAATCGCCGCCCTTTATTTCGGACTCAAGATTTTCGGTGTGCTCGGAATGTTTGTAACGCCGTTGCTTATAATTATGCTCAAGCTTCTCAACGATGAGGGCATAATCCGACTTTGGAAATCACCGGTGCGTGAGGCCGCTCTTGCAAAAGAAAAAGAAGAGGCACAAAAGGAAAAAGAAGCCGAAGAAAAAAAGTGAAAGGGACTGTAAAAAAGCAGTATAAAAACTCCGAGATTCGTATAAAAAGCGAGTCTCGGATAATTTTTTTGAGCAGAAATGTTCAAGAGAAAAGAAGTTTTTGATTTTTGCTTGTACAAATTATTGGCTTTGACTGCCATCGGCGAATGTTTCTTTTGAAAGAAAAGTTCCAAAAGAAACATACTGATGTACAACTGCGCTCAACCGTTTGAATATAAAGTATTTAAACCGGGTCGTTTCGCGGCGTAAAAGTAAAAGCCTGCATAAACTACTTCGCGTAATTCGTGCAGGCGATGCCTGCCGCGTAATTCCTGCGGACGATGTCCGCCGCCTATAGAACGGTTTGTGCTTTATCTCCCCTGTGGTAAGTTTGCTTCTTTTTATCTTAGCTGCGATAAAGAGAGAAAATGCGAGTGTGCCTAAAGATTAAGCCTGTTTGTGTAGATTGGTTCTTTTCTAAAATTAAAATTGTTTTGGGCGACCACGCGGGGTCGCCCCTACGCGTGCAGTTGTGTTAGTATCAAGACTTATATAAATCTTTCCTGTGTAATGCCCATTGACAAAAACTTTTACAGTTAACAACACAAGTCGTTTCGCGGCATAAGAATAAAAGCCTTCATAATCTACTCCGCGTAATTGCTGCACGCCATGCGTGCCGATGAGTGCTTATTCGAGAATGTTGTCCATGTTGTACATTCCGGGTTCTTGCTTAATAAGGAAATCTGCCGCTGAAAGTGCGCCTTCGGCAAAAAGAGCTCTGTTTTCAGACTTATGAGAAATTGTGATAACCTGTGAATTTGTTGCAAAAATAATTTCGTGCGTGCCTATTTCGCCGCCCATTCTGATTGAATGAATACCTATTTCGTCTTTTGTGCGCTTTCCGTTTTCGTGCCTTCCGATATTGTATGTGCTTTCGGGCTTTACGCTTTTAATTGCGTCAGCGAGAAGAAGGGCAGTTCCGCTCGGAACGTCAAGCTTTTGGTTATGGTGCTTTTCGATAATTTCAATATCTGCATCCGGAAAAGCTTTCGCGGCAATTTTTGCAAGACAGCCGACAAGGGCAACACCGAGGGACATATTACCGCTTTTAAAAATTGCAACCTTTTTTGAGGCTTCGTTTATCATGGCGATCTCATCTTCATTGTGACCGGTTGTTGCAATAATAAGCGCAAGATTATTTTCGAGCGCATAATCGCAAAGGTCTTTTGTTGCACTGTGGTGTGAAAAATCAATAATTATATCTGCCTGACCGTGAAATTCACCTATGCCTTTAAAAATAAGGTTGGCTTCATCTGTTTCAAATTCGGCGCTTACTTTTGCGGCAAGCTGATATTTTTCGCTCTTTTCTATAATTGAGCAAAGCACCTGACCCATTCTGCCGCCTGCACCGTTAACAATAACTTTCATATTTTGCACCTCATCAGACATCAAGACCCTGCTTACGCATACAATCAAGCAGAATCTCTTCGTGAGCCTTTTCCATTTCTGTAAGCGGAAGTCGAACACGGTTTTCGCAATAGCCGAGAGCCGCAACGGCAGCTTTTGCCGGAATCGGATTTACTTCGCAGAAAAGTGCTTTGATAAGGGCAAACATATCGCACTGCATATCCATACTGCCCTTTACGTCTCCTGCAAAGAACTTGCTGCAAAGTTCAACGGTTTTCTTTGGAAGTACGTTTGAAAGAACAGAAATTACACCGCTGCCGCCTGCTGCAAGAATAGGTACTATCTGGTCGTCGTTGCCTGACCAAATGTCGAGCTTGTCACCGCAGAGAGCTTTTGTTTCAACAATTTTTGAAATGTTTCCGCTTGCTTCTTTGATACCCCAAATCATCGGATGTTCGGCAAGCCTTGCATAGGTTGCGGGTTCAATGTTTACACCTGTTCTTGACGGAACATTGTAAAGAATAATAGGCTTGGTTGAAGCGTCTGCAATTGTTTCATACATTTTTACAAGACCGTTCTGGGTTGCTTTGTTATAATAGGGGGTAACGACGAGCATTGCGTCATAACCGATTTCACAGGCATACTTTGTAAGCTCAATTGCATAAGCTGTATCGTTTGAACCTGTGCCGGCAATCATGGGAACTCTGCCGCCGACAACGTCAATGGCAAATTTGAGAGCAGCTTTGTGTTCTTCGTCCGTAAGGGTTGAAGCTTCACCCGATGTGCCGCAGATTACAAGACCGTTGATGCCTTCTTCAATCTGCCAGTTGAGAAGTTTTTCAAAGTTTTCATAGTCGATACCGTTTTCGTTAAGCGGAGTAACAAGGGCGGTTGCCGCACCTTTAAAGATTGAATGCTGTTTCATTTGTTTTAGCTCCTTTTCTTTTAATTTCCCGATTATACAATAAAAAATGACCGATAGCATCGGCCATTATAATTACAAGTTTAAACCTTCGACAGTATCGACTGCTTTTAGTTTACCAATTATAATAGCACTCCGCTTTTTGCGACAGTCGTATAAATCTTATTTCATACGCCCAAGATAGCTTTTGCCAAAGCCTCTTTCGGCAACGCTCCCTTTCATTACGGCGGTTTTGCGAACCTTTGAGCCGCAATTACTGATGACACGATGCACCTCTATCTTTAATTGAATATTCGGTTTTATTTAGTCTAACATTATTATTATGTATTGTCAAGTGCATTTGAAAGACTTGTAGAAGAAATAAGACTTTTTTTAATAATTTTACGAAAACAGACAAAAAAATACAAACTATATATCAGGAAAAAACTAATATATACTAAAGAAAAATAATCCCAATCTATACAAACAAGCCTTACACAAAATCCGCAGACAATAAAAACATAAACACAGAAAAAAGCAGGCTGAAAATCAACCTGCCGTAAAATTTTTCTTAATGCAGCGCAGTATGTAATTGATTAGCACGTGTAATTAACCGATGGTTATGCCGTTTTAATATTCTACGCTGTAGTCGTCGATGAATGTCATACCGACTTTTGCGTCAACACCCATAGCCTTAACGCTCATAACCATTGGATTGGTATATTTTATCCATGTAACGTTGCCTGTTGCTTTGTCTATCTTACATTCGATAACACCGTCATAGTAATCAACCGAGAAGCTGCTTACCATAGGAGCGTTGCTGTAAACATCATCGGGATTCATAAGATTAAATGCATTTGCAACACCGTCTGTCGGATCTGTGCCTGAAACATATTTGAGAGTAACATTATAGCTTGTGCCGTCATCTGTGCAGGTTGCGTCAACAAGATCGGCTTCTGTTGTTTTGCTTACGAAGCTCTGGCCTTTAACCGGAAGTTCAGCCGTAATTTGATCTCCTTCATAAACTACGGGATTTTCATCTTTTACAAGGAATCTGTTGAGAAGAGAATTACCGATTGATTTGAGAATTGACGGAACTTCAAGTTTGTCGGGATTATTCTGAAGGTCTTCATAGTTTCTTGTAACCTTCTTTGCACTTGTCTTGATTTTGTTTGCGCCTTCGTTGAAGAGAGCAACGATTTCGGCTTTTGACTGAGGTGCGCCCGAGGAAGCGGCAGCGGTTGTGTCAGAAGCTGCAGGGGCTGCGGTTGTGTCTGCGGCAGCCGGAGCTGCTGTTGTGCCGGCAGATGCTGCGGCCGCTGTTGTGTCGGCAGGAGCCGGAGTGGTTGCCGGAGCCTGAGTTGCGGGAGCGGTTGTTATAGCCGGAGCGGCGGTTGTGTCTGCAACATTTGTATCGGCTGCTACCATAGATGATTCTTCAGTCTTAGCTACACTGTTTTTGCTTGTGAGCGCGCCGACCATATTTCCGGCGGAAAAGATAAAGATAATTGAAAGTGCAATGCATATTCCTTTTAATATCTCCTTATCAAATTTAGTAAGGGGCTTCTTTTCATTATTGTTTTCCATATAAAACCTTTCCTTTCATTGGTTCATTCGATAGCTTTTTATGCATCGAAGATACTTTTTAGTTATTATATTATATTTTTTTCAATTGTGCAAGTCAATTTTTATAAATAAATTAAAGATTTAGGTGGTAAAAACCTGATTTTGGTGATATAATTGCTGGGAAATGATGTAAAATTATTTACAGGTTAAAATTGTCAAAAAGATTAATTGCTTTTTTCTCGAAAGGATAAAATATATAATGAAAGAATTAAACAGGATAACCCCTCTTCCGAAAAGTCATCAAATTACATGGTACGTTTGCCGGGGGCTTCTTTTTTTCTGGGGTGTATGGGGAATGATGCACGGCTATACATCTGAATTTATTCAGGCTTGCTTTGCAATTATTTTTACACATCTTTGGGATTTGTTCCAGCTTTTAGGCGGAAAATCATTTATCGTAAGATTTCCGTTCAATCTTCAGACAATGCTTAATGTGTTCATCTGCTTTTCGTGCGTTGTCGGTACAACGGTAAACACAAGAACAACTTTTGAATATATCGACATACCGGAGCATATTTTCGGCGGATATATGGCTTGCATGGGAGGCTTTTTTCTTGCCGACATTATGCAGGGCAAAAAGAATCCCATTAAAATTTCGGTTCATGCAATGTTTTCACTTTGCTTTTCGGTAACTCTTCTTGTCGGCTGGGAATTTTATGAATTTACCATGGACAGACTTTACGGCTTCGTTATGCAGCACGGTCAAGCGCCTTTTTCAAAAGGTCTTACCGACACCATGGCAGACCTTATGCTCGGCGCAGGAGGTGCAATTTTCGCAATGTTCATAGGCGCGTTTACAAGAACCGGTCTTATAGGAAAAAATAAAAAAGAGGTAAGGAAAAAATACAAGGCTGATCGTGAATCATACAAGGCTTACAAAGCGATGCTCTATGCACAGAACAGACAAAACGAACTTTAAGGGTGAACTTTATGAAACTTTCGGATATCCTTTATACAATTGAAGTAAAAGGAAAATATGATGCGCAAACCGAAATATGTGATATTGCATATGACTCAAGAAAAGCAAAAGAAAATTTTATGTTTGTCTGCCTTTGCGGAGCAAGAACGGACGGACACAACTTTGCAAAAAGCGCATATGACAACGGCTGCCGTGTGTTCCTTTGCGAAAGGGAAATTGAACTGCCTTGCGACGCTCAAATAATTTACTGCAAAAACACAAGAGCGGCTTTGGCAATTGCCTCGCGCAACCTTTTCAAAAATCCTTCAAAGGATATTGCGGTTATCGGAATAACCGGTACAAAAGGCAAGACAACGGTTGCTCACATAGTCAAATGTGTGCTCGATACCGCAGGCATAATGACAGGCATTATCGGTACGGTAGGCGCAGGCTACGCCGACGTGAAGATTCCGACGGTCAACACAACTCCCGAATCGTATGAGCTTGAAAAAATGCTTCGTATGATGGCCGACGCAGGCTGTAAAGCGGCGGCAATCGAGGTTTCTTCGCTTGGTCTTAAATTTCACCGTGTTGACGGAATCAGATTTGCTTTGGGTGTTTTTACCAACCTTTATCCCGACCATATCGGAACGAATGAGCATGAAACTTTTGAGGAATATGCTTACTGGAAAAAACAGCTTTTCTCAATGTGCGATAAAGCGATTGTAAATATTGACGATGAATTTTCGAGCGAGATCATTAACGAGTGCGCTTGTCCGGTCGTGACCTACGGATACAATAAAAACGCAGACTATCAGCTTGTTGAAACCCGAAAAGTAAAAATCGGACATATGCTCGGTATTGATTTTTCGTTTGAGCACAACAAAACAATACGAGACTATATGATAAGTATGCCGGGAGAAATAAACGCTCACAACGCGCTTGTCGCCGTTGCCGTTGCGGATGGCCTAAACATAGAAAGCGAAAAGATAAAAGAGGGACTTTCCCGTGTTTTTGTTAAGGGCAGAGGAGAACTCGTTGAAACAGGAAGAGATTTTACAATAATTATTGACTATGCGCACAACGGTGTGAGCCTTAAAAGCATTATTGATACCGTAAGCACATATGAGCATTACCGCATTATTGCCCTTTACGGTTCGGTAGGCGGAAGGACGCAAATAAGAAGAAGGGAACTCGGTCTTGTTTCGGGAGCAATGTGCGACCTTACAATTATTACCTCGGATGACCCCGATTTTGAAGACCCGGAAAAAATAATCAAAGACATCGAAGCTGCCGTTGAAGAAGCCGGCGGAAAATATGTTTCTATTGCCGACCGCGGCCGGGCAATTGCTTATGCGGTCAAAAATGCACAAAAGGGTGATATTATAATCCTTGCAGGCAAGGGTCATGAAGAATTTATGAAAATAAACGGTGAAAAGGTTCCGTTTAGCGAAAAGGAAGAAATTTTCAAAGCGCTTAAATAACGCTTTTTGCGAAAACTCTTAGGCATTAATCAGGAGAATGGTTTATGTATACATTTAAAGAAGAAGCCGATATGAAGGCTTATGACGAATTTATAGAAAAAAACGGCGGTCAGTATATTCAGTGTTCACGTTGGCAAAACGTAAAAACAACATGGAAATGTAAATATTACTGCGGCTTTGAAGGCGGTGAAAGAGTGCTTGCCGTCCTTGTAATGGAACGCTCGCTTCCTGCCGCAGGTAAAATCTGGTACGCTCCTTCCGGCGCAGTATGCGATTATGATAACGATGAGCTTTTAAAAGAATTTACCGATTTTATCAAAGACCTTGTAAAAAAGAACGGCATAACCGCCTTTATTATGGACCCGCCGATTTCGCTTCGTATTAACGGCGAAACACAGGAAAGGGGCGTAGAAATGCACAAAAAGCTTACAGGTCTTGGATATGCGCTTAACTCCAATATTGCTAACTATACCTATAAACAGCCCGTTCAGCTTTTTATTCCCCTTAAAGAAAACGGAGTTTCACTTGCACCTGAAAAAATTCTTAAAAAGTGCGATAAAGGCGTAAGATATTCCATTCGTCTCGGCGAGCAGAGAGGTCTTGTTGCAAAAACCTATACATACGCCGATATTGAGAAAGATCCTTCAATTATTGAAGACTTTATGGGCGTTATGCGGGACACGTCCGAGCGTGACAACTTTGTTGAAAGAGACGCAAATTACTGTACAAAGCTTTTGCGTGAATTTGAGGGCGCAAGCGATTTAAAGCTTGTCTATTATGACAAAGATTTTGACAGAACGCTTCAGGCGCAGAGACTTGCAAAAAAAGAAGAAGCGCTTTCTCAGCTTGAGGGCGCTCACGAAAAAAAAGCAAGACAGCTTAATGAAATTATTTCAAGCGTTGACAAACAGACAGAGCATTTTGAAAAAAGAATTGCCGAAGCCGAAGAATTTACAACGGACAACAGAATTTGTGTTGCGGGCGGCCTTTCAATCTATTATGCGGGAATGGGCAGCTGCCTTTTCGGCGGGACAAGGAATGTTATAAGAAACAACACACGCTCGAGCCATTACCTTAACTATTTGCGCCTTTGCGAAAGTATAAACCGCGGCTGTGATGTACACGACCTCGGTTATATCATTGTAAAAACCCCCGAGCTAAACAGTGACGGAACTCTCGGAGAGCTTGTTGCACAGGATAACTTCAAGGGGATTTATGATTTCAAAAAAAGCTTTTCTTCCGATTATCATGAATTTATCGGTGAATATGTGCTTGTCGGAAACAAAATGAAATATTTTGCCTATGCATCGCTTATGCCAAAGGCAAAGAAGGCGAAGATTGCAATTATCAAAAAACTCAGATAAGCATATATCGTATATAAAAGTGCAGGGTAGGGCGGTATGTTGTAAAGCGATTATACCGCAAATTAAGGAATCGCGTGTATGGGCTGTCTCATGCGCCCGTCCTGTAGAATTAAGTTTTTTTGTTTATGATTTTTTAAGAGGCGGCCGCATGGGTCGCCTCTACAGCGTCATTAAGCTTTTATTTCTCTTTGTAATACAGCTTGCAATGACAATATCCTTCAAATTCCGGGTCGGCTATTTGCTCGCGAAATTCCTTGCACATACATTTTGTGTCCTCGTTTTGAATGATTTTGCATGGGCAGTAGCCGTTTTTCTTTTTCAGGCTTTCTTTCAGAGCCTGAACTATTTTTTCGTCCTCGTTAAAGCGAACCTTACTCATAATGATTCTCCTTTTCATTATATATATAATATTAATTGCAACTAAATAATATCATTTTTATATTTTACTGTCAAATAGGGAAAGTCTCGCCGAAGAAACTCCGATTATGCGCTGCTATCAAAGATTATTCTTAAGGAATCTCTGATTTAATCACGCTTAAGACATAACACTCATCTTGCCATTAGGGAATCACTGATTAATACAAGCTGCCCCTGCTTGACGGTAAATTAGGACTCCCCGAATTAATCAGTGCTTCCTTAAATTATGCTATATCTTGCCGGACATATAATTAATAAAAAAATTACATATCAAAAGGCTTGTCATCTTGTCGAAATAAGTATATAATCTATAGGATATTATGATAAGATTATTATGTCATTATTATATGCATTTTTTCTTATCAGACATAAATAAAGTTAAGGAGGGCCCTTTATTCCGGGCAGAAAAGATATGACTTACAGTTATTTTCCGGGATGTACCTTAAAAACAAAGGCCAAGGATCTTGATGATTTTGGAAAAAAGTCAGCTGAGGCTCTTGGTATAACGCTTGAAGAAGTTCAAGACTGGCAGTGCTGCGGTGCGGTATATCCTCTTGCTGCCGATGAAATTGCAACAAAGCTCTCTTCTGTCAGAGCTCTTGCATACGCAAAAGAAAAATCACAGCCGCTTGTAACGATATGCTCCGCCTGTCATCACGTTATCAAACGTGTTAATAATGATATGCAGTCAAAAGAGGATATCAGAACACGCGTCAACAATTATCTCGGTCTTGACGAAGCTTACAACGGAGAAACCGAGGTTATTCATTATCTTGAAATGCTGCGCGACAAGATAGGTTTTGATGAACTTAAAAAGAAGGTTGTCAATCCCCTTAAAGGCAGAAAGATCGCAGCTTACTACGGTTGTATGCTTCTTCGCCCGAACAAGGAAATGCAGTTCGACGACCCCGAAAATCCGACAATAATGGAAGATTTTATCAGAGCTATCGGCGCTGAACCCATACTTTATGCGTTCAGAAACGAATGCTGCGGCGGTTATATGACAATGAACGATAAGGCTCTTGCTTCTAAAATGGCGGACAAGGTTGTAAACAGCGCAAAAATCAAAGGCGCCGGGGAAATTATAACAGCTTGTCCTCTTTGCCTTTATAACCTTAAAGAAAACAGCAAGGGCGACTTGCCCGTATACTACTTTACCGAGCTTCTTGCAGAAGCGCTCGGCGTTAAATAAAGGGGTGTGGACTATGCACAAAACAGGAAAAGAAATGAGCGAAGACATTATTGCAATCAGCGGCATTAATCCGAGACAATGCATGAAATGCGGCAAATGCAGCGCGACATGCCCCGCCTTTGAAGAAATGGATATTCATCCGCATCAGTTTGCTTCAATGGTCGTTGAAGGCAGAATTGACGAACTTCTTGCAAGCGAATCAATTTGGAAATGCCTTTCCTGCTTCGCCTGCGTTGAAAGATGCCCAAGAAGCGTTGAACCGGCAAAGCTTATCGAAGCGGTTCGTGTCAGCGTTCTTCGTGAAAGGGGCGGAAGCTTCCTTTCACCGGACGAAATTCCGGCAAAGCTTGATCCCGAGCTTCCTTCGCAGGCAATTGCCGCAGCTTTCAGAAAATACAGAAAGTAAAGAATAAAAGGAGTGTTCAAATTGCAGAGAATCGGAGTTTTTGTATGCTGGTGCGGAAGCAACATTGCTGCAACGGTTGATGTTGACGCAGTTGTTGAAGCAGTCAAAAACGAACCCGGCGTCTGCCACGCACAGAACTATCAGTATATGTGCTCTGAAGCAGGTCAGGGTCTTATCAAAAACGCTATTAAGGAGCATAATCTAACAGGTATTGTAGTTTGCTCATGCTCACCGAGAATGCATGAGGCGACTTTCAGAAAAACAGCCGAACAGGCAGGGCTGAACCCATATATGGTTGAAATTGCCAACATTCGTGAACATTGCTCATGGATACACAAAGATAAAAAAGAAGCAACCGAAAAAGCAGTTATCCTCGCTCGCGCGGCAATAGCAAAGGTTAACCTTAACACACCGCTCAGACCGGGCGAAAGCATGGTAACAAAACGTGCGCTTGTTATCGGCGGCGGTATTGCAGGCATTCAGTCCGCTCTTGATATCGCAGACGCAGGCTATCCGGTCGACATCGTTGAAAAGTCTCCTACCATAGGCGGCAAAATGGCTCAGCTCGACAAGACCTTCCCGACTCTTGACTGCGCCGCCTGTATTCTTACACCGAAAATGGTTGAAGCCGCTCAGCACCCGAATATCAATATTTATTCATACAGCGAAGTTGAAGCCGTAACAGGCTTTGTCGGCAACTTCGACGTTAAAATCAAAAAGAAAGCCCGCTTTGTTGACGAAAAGAAATGTACCGGCTGTGCGGTTTGTACCGCAAAATGTCCGTCAAGAAAGGGCGGTAACGAATTTAACTGCAACCTCGACAACAGAGGAGCGATATATATTCCGTTTGCTCAGGCTGTTCCGAATGTCGCTTGCATAGATTCAACAAGATGCATTCACTTCAAGACAGGCAAATGCGGAATCTGCGAAAAATCCTGCTCGGCAGGAGCTGTAAATTTTGACCAGAAAGATGAAATTATTGAACAGAAATACGGCGCAATCGTTGTGGCGACAGGTTTCCAAATTTCGGATGTAACCAAATTTGACGAATTTCAATATACAAAGCACCCTGATGTTATTACATCACTTGAGCTTGAAAGAATCATGAATGCGGCAGGCCCTACAAAAGGTACGCTTCTTCGTATGTCAAATAAAGAACATCCGAAGGATATTGTGTTCATTCAGTGCGTAGGTTCAAGAGGCAATACTTGCAGAGATAAGACATACTGCTCAAAAATCTGCTGTATGTATACTGCAAAGCACGCAATGCTTATAAGAGAAAAATATCCCGATGTAAATGTTCACGTGTTCTATATTGACGTAAGAACTCCGGGTAAGAACTTCGATGAATTTTACAGAAGAGCGGTTGAACAATACAATGTTGACTACATCAAAGGCATGGTCGGCAAGGTTTGGGAAAACGAAGAAGGCCGTCTGACCGTTCAAGGCGTTGACCTTCTTTCAAACAGAAGAATTATGCTTGACACCGATATGGTTGTTCTTGCCGCCGCTATTGAACCGAGCGAAGGGGTAAGAAATATTGCGACGATGCTCACAGCAAGCATTGACACCAACGATTTCCTTACCGAAGCTCATCCGAAGCTTCGTCCCGTTGAAAGCCCGACAGCCGGTGTATTCCTTTCGGGCGTATGTCAGGGACCGAAGGATATTCCCGAGACAGTTTCGCAGGCGGGCGCAGCGGCAGTAAAAGTTGTGGGGCTTCTTGCCAAAGATAAGCTTGTTACAAGCCCATGCACGGCGAATGCGAACGAGCTTATGTGCAACGGCTGCTCAACTTGCGAAAGAGTTTGCCCGTACGGTGCAATCGACTATATCGACAAAGAGGTCAACGACCACGGCAAGCGTGAAGTGCGCCGAATCGCAAGAGTCAACTCTGCTCTTTGCCACGGCTGCGGCGCTTGTACGGTTGCCTGCCCGTCGGGAGCAATGGATCTTCAGGGCTTTAGCAACAGACAGATTATGGCGGAGGTAGATGCGATATGCAAGTAAGCGAGAACACAGAAAACAAAGAGTTCAAGCCGCTCATCGTGGCGTTTTGCTGCAACTGGTGCAGTTACGCAGGCGCAGACCTTGCCGGCACAAGCAGGCTTTCTTACCCTGCCGAAGTAAAAATTATTCGTGTGCCGTGCTCATGCCGTGTTAACCCGATGTTCATTCTCAAAGCTTTTGAAAAGGGTGCGGACGGCGTTATCATGTGCGGCTGCCACCCGGGCGACTGCCATTACAGCACGGGTAACTATTACGCAAGAAGAAGAATGACCCTTCTGTTCAGTATGCTCGACTACCTCGGTATCGACAGAGCAAGAACAAGAGTTGAATGGGTTTCAGCCGCCGAAGGTCAGAAGTTTTCGCTCGTTATGAACGACTTTGCGAAAACAGTCACCGAACTTGGCGAGAATATTAAGTTGGGGGATTTAAGATGCAAAAAACAGCAGGATTAATCAAAAAAAGAGTCCTTGAACTCCTTGCTGACGGCACAGTTACAAAAGTCCTCGGCTGGAAAGAAGGCGACTTTATCTATGACGTAACGCCGGCCTCTTTCTTATCGGCGCAGGAAGCAGACGGCCTTGTTTATTCAAGCTTCTGCGGCGCTAATCTTTCTAAATATCTTATTTCTGAATGTAAAGCTTTGACAGAAGGCAAAATTCTTGCGCTTCTTAAGCCCTGTGACACATACAGCTTCAATCAGCTTCTTACAGAGCACAGAATCGACAGAGATAAAGTTTATGTAATCGGCGTCGGCTGCAAAGGTATGCTTGACATTGAAAAAATCAAAGCCATGGGTATTAAGGGTATTACCAAGGTTATTGATAACGGCAAAGAGCTTGATATAAAAACGATCTACGGCAGCAAAACCTGCAAGAGAGAAGACGCTCTTTTGGAAAAATGCCTTTGCTGCAAGAGCAAGAATTTTAAGGCATTCGATGAAATTATAGACCCCGAACCTGAAACCAAAGAAGAAAAAGCAGACAGATTTGCAAAAGTTTCCGAGCTTGAAGCTATGACAGCCGAAGAAAGATACGCTTTCTGGCAGGAGCAGCTTTCAAAATGTATTCGCTGCAATGCCTGCAGAAATGTTTGTCCGGCTTGCAGCTGCATGAAGTGTGTTTTTGACAATCCCGTTTCCGGTGTTTCTTCAAAGGCAAACACAGATTCATTTGAAGAAAAAATGTTCCATATTATACGGGCTTTCCACGTTGCCGGCAGATGTACGGACTGCGGTGAATGTTCAAGAGTTTGCCCCCAAAATATTCCGCTTCATCTTCTTAACCGCAAGTTTATCAAGGATATCAACGAACTTTACGGTGAATATCAGGCAGGTGAAGAAGTCGGTTCAAGAGCTCCGCTTGCAGACTTCACATTTGACGATGCAGAACCTTCCGTAGTTAATGAGAGGGGGAACAGCTAATGAAAAAAATTGAAAAGGCAAAGCTTAATGACCTTCTTGCAAGGCTTGCAGAAGCCTCAACTCTTTATCTTCCCGTAAGAAAAGGCGGCAAGGTAAATTTTGCAAAATGGACTAAGGATGAAGAATACTGCGCTGATGAACTCAAAACAGTAAAATCCGCAAAAGATGTTTTCTTTCCGCAAAGTGAAAATATTGTATCTTTCAAAAGAGAAAGCTCAAAAATTACGATCCTTCCGAAAGAACTTCCGACAGACAGAACCGTTATTTTCGGTGTAAGAGCCTGCGATGCAAAGAGCTTTGATATACTTGACAGCGTGTTTATGTCAGAACCTGCCGACAGCTTCTATACCGCAAGAAGAAACAGCGCGGTAATTATAACAACAGCTTGCAGTACTCCGGAAGAAACCTGTTTCTGCGGTGTGTTCGGAATTGACCCTGCAAATCCGGGCGCCGATATTCAGACATGGTTCGTCGGCGAAGAGCTTTTCTGGGAAGCTTTGAGCGAAAAGGGTAAGGCGCTTACCGAAGAACTTTCAGATATGCTTTCTGACGCAGACGAAAAAGAAGTTGAGGACGAAAAGAGCAGAATTTCTGAAATTACAAAACAGCTTCCGCTAAACGGACTTTCGCTTGAAAACTTCGGCGGCGACAAAACGAATGAACTTTTTGACGCAGCGCAGTGGGAAAAGCTCAGCCAGTCATGTATCGGCTGCGGCACCTGCACATTTGTATGTCCGACTTGTCAGTGCTATGACATACGAGACTATGACACCGGAAACGACATCAGAAGATATCGCTGCTGGGATTCTTGTATGTACAGCGACTTTACAATGTGCGCTCACGGCACAAACAGACCCACCCAGCTTCAGCGTTTCAGACAGAGATTTATGCACAAGCTTGTATATTTCCCGGCAAACAATAACGGTGAATTTTCATGCGTCGGCTGCGGCAGATGTGTTTCAAGCTGCCCGATTTCAATGAATATAGCAAAAGTAATCAAATCTTTCGGAGGTGACAATAAATGAGTTGTACTTGCAACCACGGTGAAAACGCAGATAAGCTTGTACCCGTTCGAGCTGTTGTCACCGAAATAAGAACCGAAACCCCCGATGTGAAAACCTTCAGAGTTGTCGGTATTGACGGCTCAAACTGCTTTGACCATATGCCCGGTCAGTGTGCAATGCTCACAGTTCCCGGCGTTGGCGAGGCAATGTTTTCTATCACTTCTTCTCCGACAGAAACCGAATACAAGGATTTCAGCATTAAACGCTGCGGTTTGCTGACCGATTATCTTCATACCATGGAGCCGGGTCAGGAAATCGGTATCAGAGGACCTTTCGGAAAACCCTTCCCCGTTGATACGGTATTCAAAGGAAAAGATCTTATTTTTATTGCCGGCGGTATCGGCCTTGCTCCGCTTCATTCGGTAATCAATTATTGCCGTGCAAACAGAGATAACTACGGTAAAATTGATATTCTTTACGGTTCAAGAAGTGCAGACGACCTTGTTGACTTCGACGAAATTAAGAACGAATGGGAAAAAGAGGACGGCATAAACGTCTATCTCACAATCGACAGAGAACAGGAAGGCTGGGACGGTCACGTTGGTTTTGTTCCTTCTTATCTTAAAGAAATCGGTTTTAAACCCGACGCAAACAGAATCGCAGTCCTCTGCGGTCCGCCGATTATGATAAAGTTCGTTCTTCAAGGTCTTATTGAAATGGGTTTTGACAAAACTCAGGTTTATACAACACTTGAACTTAAAATGAAATGCGGAATCGGCAAGTGCGGCAGATGCAACATAGGAAGCAAATATGTCTGCAAAGACGGTCCTGTTTTCCGTTGCGATGAAATTGACGAATTACCGGATGAATATTAAAGACAAGGAGTGACTGAAATGGAACAGATGGTAAATATCTATATTATGGGTAAGAAATATTCTGTACCCTCAAGTCTTACGATTATGACTGCAACCGAATATGCAGGATATAAATATGTGAGAGGCTGTGGCTGTCGTAACGGTTTTTGCGGCGCGTGTGCAACAGTTTACAGAATCAAGGGAGAATTTGAATTGAGAACAGGTCTTGCCTGCCAGACACAGGTTCAGGAGGGTATGTATATCGCTTCAC